>NZ_RJNR01000001.1:300000-382680 GCF_003942685.1 Streptococcus mitis
CATCGTTATTCCGGTTTATAATGTTGCAGACTATCTGCATTATGCGATAGATAGCTTGCTGAAACAAACCTATCAAAATTTTGAGATAATCCTCGTCAATGACGGTTCCACAGATGATTCTCCTCGATTGTGTGAAGATTACGCTCGAAAATATGAAAACATCCATCTTTTTCACAAGGAAAATGGAGGCTTATCTGATGCGCGTAACTTTGGAGTGACAAAAGCCAACTCAGATTGGATTTTCTTTTTAGATCCAGATGATTACCTTGAAGACTATACGCTCGAATTAATGGTAAAAATACAGGAAACGCATCAAGCAGATTTGATTTCAACAAAAGTGAAAGCTACTTCAAAATATAATGATTATAGTTCCCATCATCTTAAACAGTCAGACTATGAAAGTTTGAGTGTGATTACAAAGGAGAAGGCCTTAGAACTGATGTTGGAAGACAAAGTTGCAACCGTCTCTGCCTGTGCTAAGCTTTATAAAAAAAGCATATTGGAACGCGTCCCATTCCCAGTTGGAAAAATCTATGAGGATTTTTATGTTGTAGGAGAACACCTTGCCTTAGCTGAAAGAATCGTGATTAGTCCACTTGAAACCTACAATTACTATCGGAGGGAAGGGAGTATAGTTCGTTCGACATTTACTGAAAAAAGATATGATTTCTTTGAAGCTGTTGCAAAAAATGAGGAAGTTATTAAAAGAGAGTACATTCAAAGTCCAGAATTAAAGCAAGCTTTGCAAGCTAAAAAATTATTAGGTGGTTTTGTAGTGATTGGTGCAAAAGCTGACTCAGGCTTAAAAGATTTTTCAAAAGATAAAGAGTTGTTGAGAGTCGAAATGAGTGAGTTACTAAAAAATAGTAAGTTATCATGGAAACTAAAACTAAAATACCTTATTTTTATGTTTAGCCCTAAATTGTATTTGTTGCTACGATAGTATGATACATAGATCCAATTTAATTTGCAACAAGTGTCAAAAAATTGTAGGAAAGAGGAAATATGAAAGAAGCGTTTAGAAGAATTGCCCATTATAAGTCTGTTCGTTCACGATTTTCAATGTCACTGATTGATTATAATAGGGCAGGTTGAGATGAAAGTACTAAAAAACTACGCCTACAATCTATCTTACCAACTGTTGGTGATTTTACTCCCGATTATTACGACTCCCTACGTAACACGGGTCTTTTCTTCGGATGATTTAGGGACGTACGGATACTTTAATTCCATTGTCACCTACTTCATCCTCTTAGCGACGCTAGGAGTTGCTAACTATGGGACCAAGGTCATTTCAGGACATCGCAAGGAAATTGAAAAAAACTTTTGGGGGATCTACTCTCTGCAATTAGGTGCAACAGTTCTTTCTCTGTCCTTGTATGTTCTTCTTTGTTTGACTCTTCCCTTTATGCAAAATCCGGTAGCCTACATTCTAGGCTTGAGCTTAGTTTCAAAAGGTTTAGACATTTCCTGGCTCTTTCAAGGGTTGGAGGATTTTCGAAAGATTACTGTTCGAAATATTACGGTCAAGCTTGTTGGAGTCATTTCAATCTTCCTCTTTGTCAAATCTGCAAATGACCTATATCTCTATGTTTTTTTGCTAACTGTATTTGAACTTTTGGGGCAACTAAGTATGTGGTTGCCTGCTCGAGAGTTTATCGGTAGACCGCATTTTGACATAGAATATGCTAGGCATCATGTGAAGCCCGTCATATTATTGTTCCTTCCGCAAGTGGCGATTTCCTTGTATGTTACGTTAGATCGTACCATGCTTGGAGCCTTGGCTTCTACAAAAGATGTAGGGATTTATGATCAGGCTCTAAAGTTGGTAAATATCCTTCTGACCTTGGTAACTTCCTTGGGAAGCGTTATGTTACCTCGTGTCGCTCATTTGTTAGCGACAGGTGATCATAAGGCAGTCAATAAGATGCATGAAATGTCCTTCCTCGTTTATAATTTAGTGATTTTCCCAATGATGGCAGGAATCTTGATTGTCAATGACGATTTTGTTCAGTTTTTCCTTGGTCAAGATTTTCAGGATGCACGTTATGCAATCGCCATTATGATCTTCCGTATGTTCTTTATCGGTTGGACCAATATCATGGGAATTCAGATGCTGATACCTCACAATCAAAATAAAGAATTCATGATTTCAACAACAGCTCCTGCCATTATCAGTGTAGGTTTGAATTTACTATTCCTTCCAAAACTTGGATATATCGGAGCAGCCATTGTTTCTGTATTGACAGAAGCGCTAGTATGGGCGATACAATTATACTTTACTCGCAAATACCTAAAAGAAATTCCGATTATCGGATCTATGACAAAAATTGTTCTAGCATCGGCTATCATGTATGGCATTCTGCTAGGTTCAAAAACAGTTATACATTTTTCGCCAACTATAAATGTTTTTGTATTTGCAGTGCTTGGTGGGATTTTTTATCTAATTGCTATCCTATCTCTGAAAGTGGTAGATGTGAAAGAATTAAAACAAATTATTGGGAAAAAATAGAATGCAGAAAACTAGGAATATTAATTTAGACTTACTAAAATTGTTTGCGTGTGTTGGAGTGGTTTTACTCCACACAGCTATGGGTGGGTTTAAAGAGGCAGGTTCATGGAATATTTTGACATATTTATATTATCTAGGAACCTATTCAATCCCTATATTTTTTATGGTTAATGGTTATTTATTGTTAGGAAAAAGGAATATAACCTATTCCTACATACTGAAGAAAGTAAAATGGATTCTAATAACAGTGTTATCATGGACTTTTATCGTTTGGTTGTTTAAACGAGATTTTGCAGTTAATCCTGTAAAAAAAGTTATAGGTTCGTTGTTGCAAAAAGGTTATTTCTCTCAGTTCTGGTTTTTTGGTGCACTAATACTTATTTATTTATGCCTCCCTGTTTTGAAAAAAATTCTGAATTCAAAAAGAAGATATTTATACATTTTATCTTTTTTTGTCGCTATTGGTTTAATTTTTGAGTCAGCAAATATTATATTTCAAATGCCGTTACAGTCATATGTTATACAAACCTTTAGGTTATGGACCTGGTTTTTCTATTATATTTTAGGTGGTTTTGTAGCGCAATTTAATGTGTGTAGTCTCAAATCAAGGTTTAAGAATTGGATGAAAATAGTTACGATATTTTTATTATTAGTCTCACCCTTAATACTATTTTTATTAGCAAAGACTACTTACCATAATTTTTTTGCTGAATATTTTTATGATATTCTATTTGTAAAAGTTGTAAGTTTAGGATTGTTTCTAACTATATTCTCACTTTCATTGAATCAAGACAGAAACAAATGGATTGTTTTTCTTGCTAATCAAACCATGGGAGTTTTTATAATTCATACTTATATTATGAAAGTGTGGGAAAAACTATTTGGTTTTAATTTTGTCGGAGCATATTTACTTTTTGCTCTATTTACTTTAAGTGTTAGTTTTATTATTGTTGGAATGTTAATGAAGATTCCTTACTTCAATCGAATCGTCAAATTATAAAAAGGAGAACAAGATGTACGATTATCTAATTGTTGGTGCTGGTTTGTCTGGAGCAATTTTTGCTTATGAAGCAACCAAGCGTGGAAAAAAAGTAAAAGTTATTGATAAACGTGACCACATTGGTGGAAATATCTACTGTGAGAATGTAGAAGGTGTTAATGTTCATAAATATGGTGCTCATATCTTCCATACTTCTAACAAGAAAGTCTGGGATTATGTTAATCAATTTGCTGAATTTAACAACTATATCAATTCGCCTGTAGCTAATTACAAGGGTAGCCTTTATAATCTACCTTTCAATATGAATACTTTCTATGCTATGTGGGGGACAAAAACTCCTCAAGAAGTTAAAGATAAGATTGCTGAGCAAACGGCTCATATGAAGGACGTTGAACCTAAGAACTTGGAAGAGCAGGCTATCAAGTTGATTGGTCCAGATATCTATGAAAAGTTGATTAAGGGATATACTGAAAAGCAATGGGGTCGTTCTGCGACTGACCTTCCACCGTTTATCATCAAGCGTCTACCAGTTCGTTTGACTTTTGATAATAACTATTTCAATGACCGTTACCAAGGGATTCCAATTGGGGGTTATAACGTTATCATCGAAAATATGCTGAAGGATGTAGAAGTAGAACTTGGCGTTGACTTTTTTGCTAATCGTCAAGAATTAGAAGCTTCTGCTGAAAAAGTTGTCTTTACAGGGATGATTGACCAATACTTTGACTATAAACATGGTGAATTGGAATATCGCAGTCTTCGTTTTGAGCATGAAGTTCTAGATGAAGAAAATTATCAAGGAAATGCTGTGGTTAACTATACAGAACGAGAAATTCCTTATACTCGCATTATTGAGCATAAACACTTTGAGTATGGTACTCAGGACAAAACGGTTATTACTCGTGAATACCCAGCTGATTGGAAACGTGGAGATGAGCCTTATTACCCAATCAATGATGAGAGAAACAATGCCATGTTTGCTAAATATCAAGAAGAAGCAGCACAGAATGATAAGGTAATTTTCTGTGGACGTTTAGCCGATTATAAATACTACGACATGCATGTGGTCATTGAACGTGCTTTGAATGTTGTAGAGGAAGAGTTTAAATAAGATAATGAAGAATAAAATTGATCGATGAAATATTATTTAAAAGAAGAATTTTTGAAGGATTCTGGTGCACGAAATGCGGGAAATAAGGCTCGAAACGTTGTTGAAGAAATAGTAGTTCGTGAGGGCTATAGTCCTTTGTTATTGCTGGTAAATGATAGGTATCAAATGGGGACTATCAGGGCCCAACGACACAAAGCCAAAGCCCTATCAAAAGCAATCTCTAAGTTAAGGGAAGGGGATCAGCTACTGATTCAATTTCCTATGCTTCATCATAGTTTCTTTACGACTCATTTAGTCAAAAGAATGCAACGTAAAGGAGTGAAGGTTCACTTTATTATCCATGATTTAGAAGTTTTGCGCTATGCTAATTTGGATACAGTACCCTTGAAGCATAAGATTCGTGTTCATCTTCAAGAGTCAAGTCTTTTGAAACAAGCTGATGGTCTTATTGCTCATAATCCAGTTATGAAATCAGTGCTTGTTGATAAGGGGATTTCTGAGAAAAAAATAGTTAGTTTAGGCATTTTTGACTATCTGATCCCGAATTATCAGGACAAAGATGATTTGTCTAAGGAAGGGGCTATTATTGTAGCTGGAAATTTAGCCAAAGAAAAAGCAGGTTACTTATATGAGTTGCCTGCAAGACCGGCATATAACCTTTATGGTGTTGGTTTTGATGAGGCTAGAAAGCTATCCAATGAAACCTATTTTGGTTCCTTTCTTCCAGATGAACTACCATCAGCATTAGAAGGAAGCTTTGGTTTGGTTTGGGACGGTGATAGTTCTAAAACTTGTAGCGGAGTGTTTGGTGAGTATTTGAGATACAATAATTCCCACAAGGCTTCCCTTTATTTGGCTTCTGGTTTCCCTATTATTGTCTGGGGGCAATCTGCTTTGGCTAATTTCGTCTTAGAAAAAGAGTGTGGAATTAGTATTGAGAGTTTACTTGACTTGGAAGAAGTATTGGAACATTTGTCTCAAGAAGAGTATCAGGGTTTGGTCAAAAATGCTAAGGCCGTAGGTCAAAAAATTCGTGAGGGTTCTTATCTTCTTTCCGCATTGCAAGCTTTCAATTAATGAATCTAAAAATGATTTAAATAGATGGATGAGGGAGTTACTGGATTCCCTCTTTTCTTATAGTTAAAAAGAGATTAAAAAATGAAATAAGATTCGATAGTTGTCAGAAAATAACAACTAAAAATGAAAATTCAGAAAAATATATTGACAATAGATTGCAAAGGGTCTATAATGGATAGAAAAACAAAGGAGAATACTATGAAAACAAGGAAAGTATTGGCTCTTGCGGGAGTCACTTTATTAGCAGCTGGTGTCTTAGCTGCTTGTTCTGGCTCAGGGTCTAGTGCAAAAGGTGAGAAAACTTTTTCTTATGTTTACGAAACAGATCCAGATAACCTGAACTACTTGACAACTGGTAAGGCAGCAACTACTGACATTACTAGTAATGTGATTGATGGATTGCTTGAAAATGACCGCTATGGTAACTTTGTGCCATCTATGGCTGAGGATTGGTCTGTATCTAAGGACGGCTTGACTTACACTTATACAATCCGTAAAGATGCCAAGTGGTACACATCTGAAGGTGAAGAATATGCTCCTGTCAAGGCTCAAGACTTTGTAACAGGACTTAAGTATGCGACAGATAAGAAATCAGAAGCCCTTTACTTGGTACAGGATTCAATTAAAGGTTTGGATGCATACGCTAAAGGGGAAACTAAAGATTTCTCTCAAGTTGGGATTAAAGCGATTGACGATCAAACAGTTCAATACACTTTGAACAAACCTGAAAGTTTTTGGAATTCTAAAACAACAATGGGTGTCTTAGCACCAGTTAATGAAGAGTTTTTAAACTCTAAGGGAGATGATTTTGGGAAAGCAACAGATCCAAGCAGTATCCTTTATAACGGACCTTTCTTGTTGAAATCATTGGTCGCTAAATCTTCAGTAGAATTTGAAAAGAATCCAAACTACTGGGATAAGGACAATGTTCACATTGATAAGGTAAAACTTTCATTCTGGGATGGTCAAGATACAGGAAAACTTGCAGAAAACTTCAAAGATGGAAGCTTTACAATGGCTCGTCTCTTCCCGACAAGCGCAAGTTATCCTGAACTTGAAAAAGAGTTTAAAGACAACATCGTTTATACACCACAAGATTCTACTACTTATTTAGTAGGTACTAATATTGATCGCCAGTCTTATAAGTACACTTCTAAGACTACAGATGAACAAAAGACTTCAACCAAGAAAGCTCTTCTAAACAAAGATTTCCGTCAAGCTCTTGCCTTTGGTTTTGATAGAAAAGCCTATGCTTCTCAAGTGAATGGTGCGAATGGGGCAACTAAACTGCTTCGTAACTTGTTTGTTCCTCCTACATTTGTACAGGCAGATGGAAAGAACTTTGGCGAAATGGTCAAAGACAAATTGGTGACTTATGGTGACGAATGGAGCAACGTGAACTTGGATGATGCTCAGGATGGACTCTACAATCCTGAAAAAGCGATAGCAGAGTTTGCTAAAGCTAAGACAGCTCTCCAAGTAGAAGGCGTTCAATTCCCAATCCACTTGGATATGCCAGTTGACCAAACCAATACAACAAAAGTTCAACGTGTCCAATCTTTTAAACAATCACTTGAAGAAACATTAGGAACTGACAATGTCGTCATTGATATCCAACAACTTCAAAAAGATGAAGTTCTCAATGTTACCTACTTTGCTGAAACGGCTGCTGGACAAGATTGGGATGTCTCAGATAACGTTGGATGGGGACCAGACTACATTGACCCATCTACCTACCTTGATATTCTCAAACCATCTGTAGGGGAAAGTACAAAGACTTACCTAGGATTTGACTCTGGAACAAACAACGCTGCGGCTAAGCAAGTTGGTTTGGAAGACTACGAAAAAATGGTTGTGGAAGCTGGTGAAGAAGTGAATGACATTTCAAAACGTTATGAAAAATATGCTGCTGCCCAAGCTTGGTTGACCGACAGTGCCTTGCTAATCCCAACAACTTCTAAAACTGGTCGTCCAATGTTGTCTAAGATGGTACCATTCACACTTCCATTTGCTTATTCTGGAAACAAAGGAACAAGTGAAGCTCACTTGTATAAATACCTTGATGTACAAGATAAACCAGTAACAACAGAAGAATACCAAAAAGCCCAAGAAAAATGGATGAAAGAAAAAGAAGAGTCTAATAAAAAAGCTCAAGAAGAACTCGCAAAACATGTGAAGTAGATTTTAAACATCTATAGAAACAGAGTGATAGAGGATTTGGCATTCGATAGGAATGCTAAATCCTTTTTATTTTATGATAACTCCCTCTAAATGGCAGACTATGGTTTTGCCAAAATTAAGAAAAAATTAGCAATTTTCCTAGCTTTCCTATTGCTTTATCTGCCAATATTTGTTATATTAAAAGTGCAATTATTTTTTTATAAACGTTAAGCATTGCACTTTTCAGATAGAAAGGAGTATTTTTCGAACAAGAAATGTAAACGCTTACGAAGATTAGTGAAAGGAATCAGGAGTTAATGGATAAACGATTTTTTGAAAAACGATGTACATACAGCATTCGTAAATTTGCACTAGGTGCTGCTTCAGTTATGATTGGGGCTAGTTTTTTTGCTACTGCTCCAGTATTGGCTAACACACCAACAGTTGGCTCAACAGATAACTTGCCAAGTGAGCTGGCTGATTTGGATAAAAAAGCGAGCGATAATGGACGGGAGTTCGATAAAGAAGCTGCAGCAGCAAATCCAGGTTCTGCTGAAACAACGGATGGACCAAAAACTGAAGAAGAGTTACTAGCTCTTGAAAAGGAAAACAAAGAAACTACTGACAAGTTGCCGAAAGAATTAGAAGGTAAAGTTGAAAAAGCTACTGATAATGGTAAAGAGGTAAATAAAGATCAATTAGCCCAAGATACTGGTAGTCTAGTTCCTGAAGATGTTGCCAAAACAAAAAATGGAGAATTGAACTATGGCGCTACTGTTAAGATTAAGACTCCATCAGGAGAAGGTAGTGGTATTGTCATTGGTAAGGATCTTGTTTTGACTGTTTCTCACAACTTTATCAAGGATCAACAAGATGGAAATATCCGTAAAGTTGTGGATAATGATAAAGGAGATGGCGATATTTTTAGTATATCCTACCCTGGTTTAGATGATGTAAAATTTAGTAAAAAAGATGTGATTCACTGGGATAGAGATGGTTATCTAAAGGGCTATAAGAACGATTTGGCTCTTGTGAGATTGCGTACAGTTCTTGAAAATGCTCCTGTTGAAGTTACTGAAAAGCCAGTTGTTAAGAAAGTTGGGGATAAAGTCAATATGTTTGGCTATCCTGCTGGTAAGTTGGCGCCAGTTATTAACACTGCTGTGGATTTTGCTGAATCTTATGGTGAAGGTGTTCAAGGAGTTGGTTATCAAGGTGGACAACCAGGTGCTAGCGGTGGCGGTATCTTTGACACGGATGGTAAATTGATTGGGGTTCATCAAAATGGTGTGGTTGGAGTCCGTAGCGGAGGCATCCTTTTCTCTCCAGCTCAATTAAAATGGATTCAAGATCATATTAAGGGAATCTCTAGTTCAAAACCAGCGAATTTAGAGGAAACTGAAAAACCAGTTGAAGAAAAGCCAAAAGAAGATAAGCCAAAAGAAGAAAAACCAGCGACAGCTAAGCCAGAGACACCAAAGGAAGTCACTCCTGAATGGCAAACTGTAGCAAGAAAAGAACAACAAGGGACTGTTGCTATTCGTGAAGAAAATGGTGTTCGTTACAATAAGTTATCTTCAACAGATCAAAATGACAATGCCAGCAAACCAGCCTTGTTTGAAAAACAAGGATTGACTGTGGATGCAAATGGTAATGCGAATGTAGATCTCACTTTCAAAGAAGAATCTGAAACAGGCAAATCACGTTTTGGTGTTTTCTTGAAATTTAAAGATACAAATAATAATGTCTTTGTTGGATATGACAAAGAAGGTTGGTTCTGGGAATATAAGACACCAGGTAATAGCACATGGTATCAGGGTGGTCGTGTTGCAGCTCCAGTAAATGGCTCAGTGAATCATCTGACTATTAGCTTAAAATCAGATGGTCAGCTGAATGCAACAAATAATGATGTAAAACTTTTTGATACGGTTACTTTGCCAGCTGCTGTTAATGAAAATCTTAAAAATGAAAAGAAAATCCTACTTAAAGCTGGTACATATGGTACTGAAAAGACAGTTGTAAATATTAAGACTGACAATCAGGATGGAGTTCAAAATACTGAAGCTACTGCTGAAAAAGAAACTGGTGCGGTGGTAGATGATAGTAAAGTGACTTATGATACTATCCAGTCTAAAGTCCTAAAAGCAGTGATTGACCAAGCCTTTCCACGTGTCAAGGAATATACGCTAAATGGCCATACTTTACCAGGACAGGTTCAACAGTTCAACCAAGTATTTATCAATAACCACAGAATCACCCCTGAGGTTACTTATAAGAAAATTAATGAAACAACTGCAGAATATGAAATGAAACTCCGTGATGAGGCTAATCTTATCAATGCGGATATGACAGTTCGTCTGCAAGTTGTGGACAATCAATTACATTTTGATGTAACTAAAATTGTCAACCACAATCAAGTCACTCCAGGTCAAAAGATTGACGATGAAAGAAAATTACTCTCTACTATTAGTTTCCTCGGGAATGCTTTAGTATCTGTTTCTAGTGAGCAAGCTGGTGCTAAGTTTGATGGGGCAACTATGTCAAACAATACGCATGTCAGCGGTGATGATCATATTGAAGTAACCAATCCAATGAAGGATTTGGCTAAGGGTTACATGTATGGATTTGTTTCTACAGATAAGCTTGCTGCAGGTGTTTGGAGTAATTCTCAAAACAGTTACGGTGGTGGCTCTAATGACTGGACCCGTTTGACGGCTTATAAAGAAACCGTTGGAAATGCCAACTATGTCGGAATTCATAGTTCTGAGTGGCAATGGGAAAAAGCTTATAAGGGCATTGTCTTCCCAGAATATACCAAAGAACTTCCAAGTGCAAAGGTTGTAATCACTGAAGATGCTAATGCAGATAAGAAAGTGGACTGGCAAGATGGTGCCATTGCTTATCGTAGCATCATGAACAACCCTCAAGGCTGGGAAAAAGTCAAGGATATCACAGCTTACCGTATCGCGATGAACTTTGGTTCTCAAGCACAAAATCCATTCCTTATGACCTTGGATGGTATCAAGAAGATCAATCTCCATACAGATGGTCTTGGACAAGGTGTTCTCCTCAAAGGTTATGGTAGTGAAGGTCATGACTCAGGCCATTTGAACTATGCTGATATTGGTAAACGTATTGGTGGTGTCGAAGACTTCAAGGCTTTGATTGAGAAAGCGAAGAAATATGGAGCTCATCTAGGTATCCACGTCAACGCTTCTGAAACTTATCCTGAGTCTAAATACTTTAATGAAAAGATTCTTCGTAAGAATCCAGATGGAAGCTACAGCTATGGTTGGAACTGGCTAGACCAAGGTATCAACATTGATGCTGCTTATGACTTGGCGCATGGTCGCTTAGATCGCTGGGAAGAATTGAAGAAAAAACTTGGTGAAGGTCTCGACTTTATCTATGTGGACGTTTGGGGCAATGGCCAATCAGGTGATAATGGTGCCTGGGCTACCCACGTTCTTGCTAAAGAAATTAACAAACAAGGCTGGCGCTTTGCAATCGAGTGGGGCCATGGTGGTGAATACGATTCTACCTTCCAACACTGGGCAGCTGACTTGACCTATGGTGGATACACTAATAAAGGTATCAACAGTG
Organism: Streptococcus mitis; assembly: GCF_003942685.1. Taxonomy (GTDB): domain Bacteria; phylum Bacillota; class Bacilli; order Lactobacillales; family Streptococcaceae; genus Streptococcus; species Streptococcus mitis_CD. The sequence goes on from NZ_RJNR01000001.1 coordinate 311,464, forward strand.
CCATCACGCGCTTTATCCGCAACCACCAAAAAGATTCTTGGGTTGGGGATTACAGAAGTTACGGTGGTGCAGCCAACTATCCCCTTCTAGGTGGTTACAGCATGAAAGACTTTGAAGGCTGGCAAGGACGAAGTGACTACAATGGCTATGTAACTAACTTGTTTGCTCATGATGTCATGACCAAGTACTTCCAACACTTCACTGTAAGCAAGTGGGAAAATGGTACACCTGTTACCATGTCTGATAACGGTAGCACCTATAAATGGACTCCAGAAATGCGAGTGGAATTGGTAGATGCTGACAACAATAAAGTAGTTGTGACTCGTAAGTCAAACGATGTCAATAGCCCGCAATACCGTGAACGTACAGTAACTCTCAACGGACGTGTCATCCAAGATGGTTCAGCTTACTTGACTCCTTGGAACTGGGATGCGAATGGTAAGAAACTTCCTACTGATAAGGAAAAAATGTACTACTTCAATACGCAAGCTGGTGCAACAACTTGGACGCTTCCTAGCGACTGGGCGAATAGTAAGGTTTACCTTTATAAACTAACTGACCAAGGTAAGACTGAAGAACAGGAAGTAGCTGTGAAAGATGGTAAGATTACCCTTGATCTTACTGCAAATCAACCATACGTTCTCTACCGTTCAAAACAAACCAATCCTGAAATGTCATGGAGCGAAGGCATGCACATCTATGACCAAGGATTTAACAGTGGAACTTTGAAACACTGGACTATTTCTGGTGATGTTTCTAAGGCAGAAATTGTCAAATCACAAGGCGCAAATGAAATGCTTCGTATCCAAGGCAATAAGAGCACAGTCAGCCTTACTCAGAAACTGACTGGCTTGAAACCAAATACTAAGTATGCCGTTTATGTCGGTGTTGATAATCGTAGTAATGCTAAGGCAAGTATCACAGTAAATACTGGTGAAAAAGAAGTGACTAGCTATACCAATAAGTCACTAGCTCTTAACTATGTCAAGGCCTATGCCCATAATACTCGTCGTGACAATGCTACAGTTGATGATACAAGTTACTTCCAAAACATGTATGCCTTCTTTACAACGGGTTCAGATGTATCAAATGTCACTCTTACTTTGAGTCGTGAAGCTGGTGATGAAGCAACTTACTTTGATGAAATTCGTACCTTTGAAAACAATTCAAGTATGTACGGAGATAATCATGATACAGGTAAAGGAACATTTAAACAAGACTTTGAAAATGTTGCTCAAGGGATTTTCCCATTTGTAATTGGTGGTATCGAAGGAGTTGAGGATAATCGCACTCACTTATCTGAAAAACATGATCCATATACACAACGTGATTGGAATGGTAAGAAAGTCGATGATGTTATCGAAGGAAATTGGTCATTGAAGACAAATGGACTAGTGAGCCGTCGTAACTTGGTTTACCAAACAATTCCTCAAAACTTCCGTTTTGAAGCTGGTAAGACTTATCGTGTAACCTTTGAATACGAAGCAGGATCTGACAATACCTACGCCTTTGTAGTCGGTAAGGGAGAATTCCAATCAGGACGTCGCGGTAATCAAGCAAGTAATTTGGAAATGCATGAACTACCAAATACTTGGACAGATTCTAAGAAAGCTAAGAAGGTAACCTTCCTCGTAACAGGTGCAGAAACAGGCGATACTTGGGTGGGTATCTACTCAACTGGTAACGCAAGCAATACTCGTGGAGATTCTGGTGGAAATGCGAACTTCCGTGGTTACAATGACTTCATCATGGATAAACTTCAAATCGAGGAAGTCACTCTAACTGGTAAGATGTTGACAGAAAATGCTCTGAAGAACTATTTGCCAACGGTTGCCATGACCAACTATACCAAGGAATCTATGGATGCCTTGAAGGAAGCTGTCTTTAACCTCAGTCAAGCAGATGATGACATTAGTGTAGAAGAAGCGCGTGCCGAAATTGCTAAGATTGACGCTCTGAAGAATGCCTTGGTACAAAAGAAAATAGCCTTGGTAGCAGAAGACTTTGAAAGTCTGAATGCTCCAGCTCAAGCGGGAGAAGATTTAGCCAACGCCTTTGATGGTAACTTGTCAAGTCTATGGCATACGTCTTGGAATGGTGGAGATGTTGGTAAACCTGCAACTATGGTTTTGAAAGAGGCGACAGAAATCACTGGATTCCGTTATGTGCCACGTGGATCAGGATCAAATGGTAACTTGCGTGATGTGAAACTGGTTGTGACAGATGAGTCTGGTAAAGAACATACTTTCACTGCAACTGATTGGCCAGATAACAATAAACCAAAAGACATTGACTTTGGTAAGACAATCAAGGCTAAGAAAATCGTTTTGACAGGTACTAAGACTTATGGAGACGGTGGTGATAGATATCAAGCCGCTGCTGAGTTGATATTTAGTCGTCCACAGGTTGCAGAAACAACTCTTGATTTGTCAGGTTATGAAACAGCTTTATCAAAAGCTCAAAAATTAACCAGCAAAGAGAATCAAGAGGAAGTAGCAAGTGTAGTAGCTAGCATGAAATATGCTATGGATAACCATCTCTTGACTGAAAGAATGGTTGCCTACTTTGCAGAATATCTCAACCAACTACAAGATCAGACTGTGAAACCAGATGCTCCTACAAGTAGTAAAGGTGAAGAGGCAGCACCAATTCTTGAAGTGCCTGAGTATAAAGGTCCGCTTGGAACAGCAGGTGAAGAAGCAGCACCAATTCTTGATGTACCTGAGTATAAAGGACCACTTGGAACAGCAGGTGAAGAAGCAGTTGTTAATGAAGTTCCAGAATACAAAGGTGGAGCCAATGCGGTAGAAGCAGCTGTCAATGAAGTTCCAGAATACAAAGGTGGAGCGAATGCAGTAGAGGCCTTGGTTCATGAATTGCCAGAATATAAAGGCGGAGCTAATGCAGTAGAAGCTTTGGTACATGAATTGCCAGAATACAAAGGTGGAGTCAATGCAGTAGAAGCTTTGGTAAACGAAAAGCCAGCCTACACAGGACTATTGGCTACAGCAGGCGATCAAGCAGCACCAACTATTGAAAAACCTGAGTATCGGATTAGTCAATTGGGCCAAGGTAAACTTGCAGAATCTAAAACTTCAGTTTCAACAGAAGATAAGAAGAGATTGCCAGAAACGGGAGAAAGCCAATCTGATACAGCTATCTTCCTAGCTAGCATCAGTCTCGCCTTATCTGCTGCTGTCCTTGCGACAAAACGAAAAGAAAATTAAAGAAGACTGAATTTTAGAACTTACAGGAACTAGAATTCAGACAGAAATAACTTAGTTGGAGAGAACCTCTAGGTTCTCTCCATTTTCAAATCAAAAATGAGACCGCTTACTGTAATAAGTGGGAGAAAGGAATAGGAGAAAGATGGATAGACATTTTTTTGAAAGACGTTGTCACTATAGTATTCGAAAATTTGCAATTGGTGCAGCCTCTGTAATGATCGGTGCTAGTATCTTTGGTGCAAATGTAGTGCAAGCTGCAGAGACAGTTGGAACACCTGAGAAAGAAGGAACAATCACACAAGCTCAGCCACTAGACAAGTTGCCGGACGATTTAGCAGCTGTTTTAAAGAAAGCTGAATCAGAGGCAACGGCAGATGCAGGTCATGAAGAAAATCATGAAAATACTGCAGGAACAAGCCCAGCAACAACTCCAACAGCTCCCAAACCAGCTGAGACTCTGAAGCCGGTTGAAACACCAAAAGCAGATTCTAAACCTGTAGAACCAGCTACACCTACAATCAAACCAGTTGAAAAGCAAATTGAAGATAGAGAAGATCGTAACCACTTAGAAGGTGTCACTGTTCAAGTAAACGACTCAGAAACTGGTACTCCTTATACTGCTGACAAGGCAGTGGACGGTAATCCTGATACTCGTTGGGCAACAAATCAAAATATTGACAAACCAACTTTCGAATTAACTCTTCCAAAGACTACACTTATTAGACATGTGGAAATTGATTGGGATCGTCGCGTTCGTAATGGTCAAAATGATCCAAATATCAAATCTTGGAGTCTCTACTATGCAGGTCAAGATGATGTAAATGCTAGTGGAGAAAAACAATGGAAACTAGCTCATACCAAGACTGGAGAACCTGTTTTAGATGAAAAAGTTGACTTAGCCAATAGTATTCAAGCTAAATATCTCAAGTTAGAAATCAATGACTATCAAGCGGGCACAATGGGCTGGAGAAACGCTGGGATTCAAGAAATTCGGGCTTATTCAAATATCCCTGATACAAGTAAGGTAACGGATATCCGTCAGGTTACAGAATTGACTGTTGCTAAAGACGGACAGTCTCTTGTCTTGCCAACTCTACCAGGAAAAGTCAGTCTTATCGGTAGCAACAAACAAGGTGTGATTGACCTTCAAAATCATATCTATAAGCCTTTGACTGATCAACGTGTTAAAGTTATGGTAGAGCAAATTAAAGATTCACATACCTTTACTAAAGAATTTGAAGTAGTCATCAAGGGGCTACATCAGGATGAAGGTGTGGGTATCAAACCAAAAGTAGCACCAGCTGTTCAACAATGGTATGGAAAAGAAGGTCAATCTTCTATCACTTCAGATACAGTTCTCGCGACAGGAGATTCAGGCTTTGATCAGTCTGTAACCTTCTACCAGTCAGATCTTGCTAGTCGTGGATTGGAACTTGCGACAGGTGACAAGCAGGCTCAAAAACGAATTGAATTTAAAAAAGTTGAAAACAAGGGTTATGGTAAGGAAGGTTATGCCATCACTATCCAAGATGGTGTCATTACCATCGAAGCTGCAACGAACACAGGAGCCTTCTATGCTACTCGTACTCTTCTTCAAATGGGGGAAAGCAATCTCCAAAATGGAGAAATTCGTGATTTCCCAAGCTTCAGTCACCGTGGCTTTATGCTAGATACAGGTCGTAAATTTATTCCTTATGACACCCTTGTAGACATCATGCTCAATATGGCTTACTACAAGATGAACGACTTGCAGTTGCACCTCAACGATAACTATATCTTCCTAAAGGAACACTTGGCAGGTAAGAATCTAACACAAGAAGAAGAGCTTAAGTATGTTCTAGAACATGCTAAGACAGGTTTCCGTGTAGAGACAGATATTGTCGGTAAGAATGGTCAAAAATTAACATCAGACGAGCACTATACTAAAGAAGAGATGCAAAATCTGATTAAACTTGCTAAGGCCTTGCATATCAATCTAGTACCTGAAATTGACACGCCAGGTCATGCTCTGTCATTTGTTAAAGTCCGTCCAGACCTCATGTATCAAGGTAGCCTGAGCGATTACAGAGGTAAACATAACGTAGAACGCGTAGCCATGCTCGACCTAGATAATAAATACGATGAAACACTGGCTTTTGTCAAATCAGTTTATGATAAACTTCTTGATGGTCCAGATGCACCACTTCATGGAGTATCTACTGTTCATATCGGAACGGATGAATACTACGGAAGTAGAGAAAGCTATCGTCGTTATGTAAATGACCTTATTAAATACATTAAAGGGAAAGGCTATACACCTCGTATTTGGGGATCGCTCAGTGCGAAACGAGGTAAAACAGCGGTTGATTGGAAAGATGTAGAAGTTGATATCTGGAGTATTGGCTGGCAGCAACCAAAAGAAGCTATTGCTCAGGGAGCTAAGATTATTAATATCACAGATATCCCAACATATAGTGTTCCGAATGGTGATAATCGTCAAACAGCTTATGGTGACTATGCTAACTATGAAACACAATATAATAGGTGGACACCAAATGATTTCCGAACAGGTCATGGTCCACTTCTAGAAGCATCCAATCCAAATGTAATTGGTGGTGGCCACGCAGTTTGGAATGACAATATTGATCTTCATGAGACAGGTTTGACATCTTATGATATCTTTAAACGCTTCTTTAAGAGCATGCAAACAACTGCAGAACGCACTTGGGGATCTGACCGTGCGGCTGCGACCTTTGCAGAACGTACCCTACCAACGAGCCCTTATGCACCACAGTCAAATCCTGACAGAGCGATTGATCAAAGTGATTTGTTTACTATCAATCCTGAAACAGTGAAGAACTATGCAAGCAAGAAGGTGAAGACAAGCGAGCAAGGATTGGCTTTTGAGAAAGATAGCAGTATTGAAGGCCTGGCAGGTGATGTTGGTCCAAGTCATGTCTTGAAGTTTGATGTAACTGTCACTGGAGACGGTGAACAAACCTTCTCAACAAGTGGAGACAACCGTATCTATCTAGCTGATAAAGACGGCTATCTTGCTTATCAATTTGAACAGTTCCATATCCAGTTCAAGAAAAAACTTGAAAAGAATAAACGTTATCAAATCTCTATCGTGACCAAACCACAATCAACGGAATTCTATGTGGATGGTGAGAAGATTGAACGTATCGCAAATCCAGCTCACCCTCGCTTTGCTCACAATAGCTTGGTTCTACCGCTTGAAAGCATCGGTGGGTTCAAAGGGATTTTACATAGTGCAGAGTTGTCAGATAAACCATTTGTAAATCCTCGTTTGATTCCAACAGATCATTTCACAGTTTCTGCAACTAGTCAAGAAACACCAGGAACAGCGACTGAAGGAGTTGTTGAAAAAGCCTTTGACAATGATCCAAATACCTTTTGGCATACTAAATGGACTGGTGATACTGCTCCGTACACTCTTTCTATGACCTTGAAAGAAGCAGAAAAAGTCAATGGTTTGACTTATCTTCCTCGGCCAGGTGGTGGAAATGGGGTCGTGACTCGCTACGAAATCTACGCACAAAAAGATGGCCAAATGGTCAAGGTTTCAGAAGGAAGCTGGGACAACAACGCTCAAGAAAAAACAGTTAACTTTGCAGCGGTTCATACCAACAAGATTGAGTTGAAAGTTCTATCAGGTGTTGGGGGCTTTGCAAGTGCAGCTGAAGTTCATCTATTGAAACCTATCAAAGAGGGACAAGAAACACCAGAACCAGAACAACCATCTACACCTGAAACTCCAAAAGTCGAGCAAACAGGTGATGGAACAGTTGAACTGGCGGATCAATTCACAGCAAGCAAACCAGCTAGCGAAGATAGTATTGCAGCTGCCAGCAAGAGCGCAGATTATCTCAAGAAAGAGTACAAGGTTTTCCCAACTCCACAAAAAGTGACTTATGGAGAAGGAGTCACAGCTCTTCGTAAGCAAGTCAATCTGGTAATGGGAGATCAACTCGATGTCTATACTCGTAATCGCTTGAAGAGTGTCTTACAGGACAATCAAGTATCCTACACTACTAGTCAATCAGCAGTTGCTGGCGCAACTAATATCTATCTTGGAGTGCATGGACGAGGCTCACAAGCAGAACAAAACTTATCTAACGTTTCAGCAGGTCTCTTTGACAAAATTGATGCTTATGCTCTGACCATCAAGGATAATTCGATTTCCATCGTCGGAAAAGACACAGATGCGGTCTTCTATGGTTTGACAACCTTGAAACACATGCTCAAAGAAAGTCAAGTTCCAGTTCTTCGCAATGTGACAGTGGAAGATTACGCTGAAATCAAGAATCGTGGTTTCATCGAAGGTTACTATGGAAATCCATGGTCTAATGCAGATCGTGCTGAACTCATGCGTTTTGGTGGCGATTTGAAATTGACCCAATACTTCTTCGCACCAAAAGATGATCCATACCACAACAAGAAATGGCGTGAACTTTACCCAGAAGAAAAACTAGCTGAAATTCGTGAACTTGCTCGCGTCGGAAATCAAAGTAAAACTCGCTATGTCTGGACCATTCATCCATTCATGAACAACCGTATCCGCTTTGGTAATGAAGCGCATTACCAAGAAGACTTGGCAACCATCAAGGCTAAATTTACCCAGTTGATGAAAGTGGGTGTCCGTGAATTTGGTATTCTAGCCGATGATGCACCAAGCCCAGTTGGAGGCTACAATAGCTACAACCGCTTGATGCAGGATATGACCAACTGGTTGACAGAAATGCAAGGAACTTATAGCGGTCTTCGCAAAGAAATGATCTTTGTTCCAGGTCAGTATTGGGGTAATGGGCGTGAAGCAGAGTTGAAATCTCTAAATGAAAATCTCCCAAGTTCAACATCTATGACCTTGACGGGTGGTAAGATTTGGGGTGAAGTTTCTGAAGGCTTCCTATCAACTCTCAAGAACAATCTAACTGCAGGTGGTAAAACTTATCGTCCAGTATCACTTTGGGTGAACTGGCCAGTTACAGATAACTCTAAACAACACTTGATTCTAGGTGGTGGTGAAAAATTCCTTCATCCAAATGTAGATCCAAGCTTGCTGTCTGGTATCATGTTGAATCCAATGCAACAGTCTGAACCATCTAAGATTGCCCTCTTTGCTGGAGCTCAATATACATGGAAACAGTGGAAATCAGAAGAAGAAGCTAAGAAACTCAATGACATTGCCTTCAACTTTGTTGAAAATGGTCATTTTGAAGATAGCAAGGTGTCAGCAGCCTTCCGCGAACTCGGTAAGCATATGATCAACCAAAACATGGATGGTCGTGTCGTTAAACTAGAAGAATCAGTTGAATTGGCTCCAAAATTAACAGATTTCATGACTAAGCTCAAAGCGGGTCAGGATGTAACTGCAGAACGTGCAACCTTGCGTGCAGAATTTGCCAAGATTAAAGAAGCGGCTGAACTTTATAAAGCATCAGGTGATAAAAAAATGGTTGCACAGATCCACTATTGGTTGGATAATGCAATCGACCAAATGAATGCCCTTGATGCCTTCCTAACAGGAACAGAGGCTATGGCTACAAATGATACAGCCAAACTTTGGGACAGCTACTATAAAGGTTTGAAATTGTACGAACAGTCTCAAACTCATACCTTCCATTATGTAGACCATCTTGAAAAGGCTGAATTGGGTGTTCAACATATCCGTCCATTTATCCTATCCTTGAAAGAAGTTCTAGCGTCTGAAGTTCAAAAAGTCTTGCATCCAGATCAAATCATCAGCACCTTTATTACCAATCGAACAGGTGTAGAAGGTGGTTTGGCAGAAGTAACGGATGGTGACTTGGCAACTCATGCTTTGATTAAATCACCAAATAGTATCAAGACAGGTGATTATATCGGTATGAAATTTAACAAGCCGGTAGATATCCAAACATTGACCTTTGCTATGGGAACTCAGGCAAATCCACGTGATACCTTTAGTAAGGCTGAAGTGCAGTATCAAGATGAAAAAGATAATTGGGTAAGTTTGAAAGAACCAACTTATGTTGGTAATGAGTCACTTGTTCAGTTTGAAAATCTTAACATCAAAGCTAAAGCAGTACGTATGATTGCTACAGAAGATCGTGATGACACCTGGTTTGCAGTTCGCGAGATTGCAGTAAATCGTCCAGTAGAGAACGCTCGTAAACAACAAACTGCTACAATTAGCCTCAGCTCAAATCTAGTTTATAAATTGAGAACATCAGCAAGTCAAATTACTGATGGTAAAGATAATACAGAAGCTATGATGGCAAATGCTGACGGCAGCAATACGACTCCAGTAGATGCCTGGGCACAACTTGACCTAGGTGAAGTCAAGTCAGTCACTAAAGTTCGTCTTCGCCAAGGAACTGGCGATAAACTTGCAGCAGGTGTACTTGAGTACTCTACAGATGGATCTGCATGGCAAGAGTTAGATCGCCTATCAGGAGAACAAACCAAGGAAGTGACTAGAGCTATCAATGCTCGTTACATCCGAGTACGCAATACCAAGGCAAGTGACCTTTGGTGGCGTATCCAAGACTTCTCTGTTGAGACACGCTCTGGAAATAGCGACTTAACAGACACCAACGTGGATGCTTTGAAAGAAACGCCAGTATTTGATAGCCTTGGTCGTTATGAACTTCAAATTCCAACTGGAACTAAACTTCCTGCAAATAGCTATCTAGGAATGAAACTTGACCGTATCCATCAAGTCCAAAGCATCCAGCTCCAAGGTCAAACAAATCCAGCACTCAGTCTAGAGTATTCTGCAAATGCTCAAGAATGGACACCAGCTAGCCAGTTGACAGACAGAACTGTCGCAACCCACTTGGTACGTTATGTTCGTCTTGTTAATAAAACAAATCAAGAACAAGCTGTGACAGCCACTTCTCTCCTTGTAACGACTAAAGAAGTGCAACCAACCAAACTAGAATCTACAACTATGGGTATTCATCCAACATACGGAAGCAATGATGTTCGTAAGATTAATAACCTCGATCAATTGTTTGATGGTGTGTACAACAACTTCGTTGAGTTTTCAGACTATGCCCATAAAGATGGCCATGTAACCTTGAAACTTGGTAGCGAACGCACTATCAAGAAGATCAGAGCCTACATCCAAGACGGGACTCAAAACTATCTTCGTGATGGTAAAATCCAAGTCAGCCAAGACGGTAAAACTTGGACGGATGTTGTGACAGTGGGAGATGGTGTAGTCAATAGTACACACGATGATTCATTGACAGATGGTTGGACACATGATTCTAAGATGCCAGGAAATCGTTACATCGAGGGTGAATTGACGACACCAGTCAAAGCCAACTATCTTCGTGTCCTCTATACAGCTGACTATGATGCTCGTTTTGTAGGATTTACAGAATTGGTGATTAATGATGGCGAATTTGTCAAACCAATCAATGATCCAACTGTAGAAGGAAACGGTGGCGAAAGCCGAGGCAACTTCTATACTAATCTCGTAGACGGAAAAGTCTTGACTAGCTACAAGGCGGAACAAGATAAGGGTGAATTGGTTTACCACTTGTCTGAACCAACCAATGCCAACCATCTTCGTCTCGTTTCAAGCCTTCCTGAAGGAGCGAAAGCACGAGTTCAAGCGAGAACACTTAAGGATGGACAAGAAAGTTGGACAGATCTTGGTGCCATTACATCTAGTTTCCAAACCTTTGCTATCCGAAATGGTGGTTCTCTTCTAGATGTTAAACTGGTCTGGGAAGGTGGCAAGGCTGAGTTTTATGAATTGGCGAGCTTCTATCAAGAATTGACAGAAGAACCTGTTCAATCAAGCAAGGGTGAAGAACCAGCACCAGTGCTTGAGGTACCTGAATTTACAGGTGGTGTAAATGCAGTTGAAGCTTTGGTACATGAGCTACCAGCCTACACAGGACCAGTATCAACCGTAGGTGACCAAGCTGCACCGACAGTAGAGAAACCAGAGTTTCAGGGTGGTGTGAATGCAGTTGAAGCTTTGGTACATGAGCTACCAGCTTATACAGGCCCATTGTCAACCGTAGGTGACCAAGCCGCTCCAACAGTAGAGAAACCAGAGTTCAAGGGTGGAGTCAACTCAGTTATGGCCTTGAAACATGATCTTCCAGAGTACACAGGTCCGGTATCAACCGTAGGCGACCAAGCCGCTCCAACAGTAGAGAAACCAGAGTTCCAAGGTGGAGTCAACTCAGTTATGGCCTTGAAACATGAACTACCAGCCTACACAGGTCCATTGTCAACCGTAGGTGACCAACCAGCACCGACAGTAGAAAAACCAGAATTTAAGCTAAGTTCGTTAGAAAAATCTCAGACTCCAGAAGCACCAGTTCAAGTTGCCAAGGAAGACAAGAGATTGCCAGAGACTGGTGAAAAACAGTCAGAAACAGCTATTTTCTTGGCAAGCGTTGGACTAGCCTTATCTGCTATCTTTGTAGCAAAAAGTAAAAAAGATTAGTTGTATATGACAATTAAACTCTTTCTTAATAGTATTCTAAATCAGTGGAGTGTATAGAACAAAAAACCTGAGAAGTACAATTGACCTTCTCAGGTTTTTATTATCTAATTATTGATTGAACAAAGAACAGATTGAAAAACCACCCAATTTTTGGGTGGTTAGTAATTTATTGTTGCGCTGGTTGAGGATTTTGGTTAGGCTGCCCTTGATTGGTACTTGGTTGTTGTGTCGCCGTATTCTCATTGGTTCCAGCATTGGGAGTAACTGTATTTGAATTTGGATTTGTGTTTGGTGTCGTTACACTTGACTGAGAGGTTGAAGTCTCTGGAGTCTGGTTCGCAGGAGCAGGTGTAGAACTTTGTTGAGTAGCAGGAGCAGTCCATGTAGGACGAGCTCCATTCTTAAAGACATATTCTCCACTCCTATATAAGCCCTCAGGCATAGTCCAATCTCCTGGGTGGTCATCTTCTGATAGGTAAGTCATCATTGAACGATAGACCGCAGAAGCAACTGTGAACCCATTGCCGATGACTGGAGTAAGACGATTTGAGTAACCTGTCCATACGGCCATCGAATATTTACGAGTATAGCCGACAAACATTTCATCCGGTGCAACAAGTTGACTTGATTTAATATGATTTTCGATTTCTTCATCTGAATAGTTAGAGGTACCTGTCTTACCGGCTTGAGGGAGCCATGAAATATAGGCATTAAAACCAGTTCCAGAGGTCAAGACTGTTTTCATCATTTCTGTCATCATGTAAGCAGTGGTCTCTTTCATAGCTCGGGTACCAGGGTCAGAAAATTCTTTTTCGCTACCATCACTAAAGACAACTTTATTAATGTACATCGGTTTGTGATAGATACCACCATTGGCAAATGCAGCATAAGCAACAGCCATTTTTTCGCTACTTGCGCCGTATTGCTTATTAGATTCAGTTGTGTTACTTGATATGGCGTTAGAATAATGCATATCTGGATAGTCAATTCCTAAACCATTTAAGAAGGTTTTTGCACGGTTTAATCCAACTTTGTTGAGTGTTTCTACAGCAGGAACATTGCGAGATTGCTGTAGTGCATATTGCAGGGTGATATTACCGAAGTATCCTCTATCCCAGTTGTAGACAGGGGTATTTGTTCCAGGATAATTATACGGGATATCGCGTACAATGGTAGCAGTTGAGTCATAGATATCAAATTCCAAAGCAGGAGCATAATCAGTGATGGGTTTCATTGTTGATCCCCAGTCACGATTGGTCTCCACAGCCTGGTTGGTGCCGAATGAAACATTACTTGCTTGATGACGAGCACCAAGTTGTGCAATAACGTTACCATTAGATACATCTACAATAGTCGAAGCTACTTGCATGTCATCATCAGGATAAGTGACATATTGGTCGGTGTTATAAACATCCCAGAGTCGTTGTTGGATATCTTTGTCCACATTTGTATAGACATCCATACCTGTAGTAAGAAGGTTGTAACCAGTTTCTTGTTCAACTTGGTCGATTACTTCTTTAAGGTAGTTGTCCATGTATGCAGGATAACTGTTACCGGATTTCAGGCTTTGTAGACCATCGGTAACAGGGGTATTAATAGCTTTTTCATACTCTTCTGCACTGATGTATTTCTGCCCTTTCATTTCCGAAAGTACCAAGTTCCGACGCTCTAGAGCAGCTTCTGGATGAGAATAAGGATCATATTGATTTGGTGCTTGAGGCATTCCGGCTAGGAGTGCTAACTGTGGTAAGCTTAAATCCTTCAAGTCTTTTCCATAGTAATTTTGGGCTGCAGTTTGCATTCCATAGTTACCGTTAGACATGTAGACTTTGTTGATGTAGTAGGTCAGGATTTCTTGCTTGGTTGCTTTTTGCTCTAGTTGAACGGCTAGCCAAGCTTCTTGAGCTTTACGTGACAAAGTTTGATCGGCAGTTGAAGTAGAAAAATAAGTTAATTTGATCAATTGTTGAGTCAAGGTTGAGGCTCCCTGGAGGCCTCCTCCGCCTTGGAGGTTTCTCAATGCCGCACCCATGATACGAATGGTATCCACACCTCTATGATCAAAGAAACGGTGGTCTTCGATAGACACGATGGCCTTGACCAAATCAGTAGGGATTTCATTTGCTTGAGTATTTACTCGACGTTCAGATCCAAGGTCAGCGATCAGTTCGTTCTTATTGTCATAAATCTTGCTAGAGGTCGTCGCAACTAATTTACTTTCAGATAAGGTTGGAGCCTTGCTAACAAAGTAGAGGAAGACACCTCCACCTAATAGAAATAATGCGATAAATAATGTAAGGAACGTAATTCCGATATACTTTAAGAATCGCAGAATAGTTTGTTTGTTCATCTTGTTTTACCACCTAGTAAATGTTCTTTGATAATGTCGAGATAGGGAATTTGAGGGAAAGCCCCTTGCTTTACTAAATATCCATATTCTTGAATATATCCAAGTGGCATAGATTTTTGCCCCTTATCTTGATGATAAAAGCGAATCAAATCAAATGCCGGCAACAAATAAGTTTCCTGTTTAGAAGAAAAATGAAGCAGTACGAAGCAAATACCCTGCTGTTCTAGAACTTGTTCCATATGTTGAATCTGGTGAAGATGGAAGTTCTTCATTGGAATAGCATTCTTTTGTCGCGTTTCCTTGGCTTCAAAGTCAATGTAATGTCCTCTATACACGCCAGAGTAATCTGTTGTGGAAGCTTGTCTAAAATAGGCTTCTACAATTTTGGCTCTACTACGTTGAGGATAGTCTACTCGGACAATTTGAACAGGCGTGGGTTTTTTATGGATAACTGCCATACCATGCGTCAGATAGTAGTCGTTTGTAGCGTTAATCATCTTTTCAAAAGTCATTCCTCGATTTGCGAAATTATTTGGTTGAGAAATGGATGTTTTGTTTTTTTTTGATGAAATTTTATGAGGATAGTTGACCATATTTCTCCTTATTGGTACAATGACATCACTCTATTATACCATAAAAATAGAAAGAAAGGTGTAAAAATGACTACAGCTTTAATTATGGGATATTCTAATTTTGACTTGGGTGTCTTTAACGAAAAAGATATCAGGTTAAAAATTATAAAGAAAGCCATTCGCCGTGATTTAGAAAGTTTGGCAGAAGAAGGGATTAACTGGCTGGTCTTTACAGGGAACTTGGGATTTGAATCTTGGGTGCTTGATGTCGCAAATGAAATGAAAGAAGAATATGATTTCAACCTAGCGACCATTTTTGATTTTGAAACACACGGGGAAAATTGGAATGAAGCGAATCAGCTTAAACTTAGTCAATTTAAGCAGGTAGATTTTGTCAAATATGCCTATCCTAAATATGAACATATGGGGCAACTAAGAGACTACCAACGATTTTTACTGGAAAATACTGATTTAGCTTATTTTTTCTATGATCCAGAAAATGAGACCAAATTAAAATTTATGGATACCTTGATGAAAAATCAGGAAGGGTATCGCATAAAAAGGCTAACGTTTGAAGACCTAAATGAGCTAGCAGAAAATTTTTCTGAAAAGTAAGCCTTTGACCTTGATTTTTGTTTGCCTTTTTTTATATAATAATACTATTAGAAACCGAGAATGGAGAGAGAGATGGCAAGTATTATTTTTTCAGCAAAAGATATTTTTGAGCAAGAGTTTGGACGTGAAGTCCGTGGATATAGTAAGGTTGAAGTTGATGAATTTTTGGACGATGTCATCAAGGACTACGAAACTTATGCTGCCTTAGTCAAGTCTCTCCGTCAAGAAATTGCAGAGTTGAAGGAAGAATTGTCTCGCAAACCTGAATCTGCACCGGTTCAAGCAGAACCACTTGAAATGACGGCTACAACTTCTATGACGAATTTTGATATTTTGAAACGACTAAATCGTCTTGAGAAAGAAGTATTTGGTAAACAAATTTTGGATAACTCTGATTTATAAGAGCTTATTTGAAAAGTGCAATTTTTGGATAATCGCGTGAGGAGAATTTCTTTTCATGAGGAAAGTCCATGCTAGCACAGGCTGTGATGCCTGTAGTGTTTGTGCTAGGCGAAACCATAAGCCTAGGGACGAGAAATCGTTACGGCAGTTGAAATGGCTAAGTCCTCGGATAGGCCAGAGTAGGCTTGAAAGTGCCACAGTGACGGAGTCTCTCTGGAAACAGAGAGAGTGGAACGCGGTAAACCCCTCAAGCTAGCAACCCAAATTTTGGTCGGGGCATGGAGTACACGGAAACGAACGTAGTACTCTGACTACTTTCAGCTGTAGGCTGTTAGCGGTAGACAGATGATTATCGAAGGAAGTGGTCCTAGTCACTTCTGGAACAAAACATGGCTTATAGAAAATTGCATATAGGTTGGGGCTGAGAAAACTTTCTCAACCTCATTTTTTAAAGTGGACATATAGAAAGGTCTTATAAGACTGAAAATGAAAAAAGAATTTAATTTAATCGCTACTGCTGCAGCGGGTCTTGAGGCTGTTGTGGGACGTGAATTGCGAGAGTTGGGCTACGATTGTCAGGTTGAAAATGGACGTGTTCGTTTTCAAGGAGATGCGAAAGCCATCATCGAAACCAACCTCTGGCTTCGAGCGGCAGACCGTATCAAGATTATCGTAGGAACGTTCCCAGCTAAGACTTTTGAGGAGCTCTTTCAAGGAGTTTTCGCTCTAGATTGGGAAAATTATTTACCGCTTGGAGCTCGATTTCCGATTTCAAAAGCCAAATGTGTTAAGTCTAAACTACACAATGAACCAAGTGTACAGGCTATTTCAAAGAAGGCTGTTGTTAAAAAGTTGCAAAAACACTATGCCCGTCCAGAAGGTGTTCCTCTTATGGAGAATGGTCCTGAGTTTAAGATTGAGGTTTCTATTCTGAAAGACATAGCAACTGTCATGATTGATACGACAGGCTCCAGTCTCTTTAAACGTGGCTATCGTACCGAAAAGGGTGGGGCTCCTATCAAGGAAAACATGGCAGCAGCTATTTTGCAACTCTCTAACTGGTATCCAGACAAGCCCTTGATTGATCCGACCTGTGGTTCAGGAACTTTCTGTATCGAGGCAGTTATGATTGCTAGAAAGATGGCTCCAGGGCTTCGTCGCTCCTTTGCCTTTGAGGAGTGGAACTGGATTAGTGATCGCTTGATTCAAGAAGTGCGTACAGAAGCGGCTAAGAAAGTGGATCGTGAGCTTGAGCTAGATATCATGGGCTGTGATATCGATGCACGTATGGTGGAAATTGCTAAGGCCAATGCTCAGGCAGCAGGGGTTGCAGGAGATATTACCTTTAAGCAGATGCGCGTGCAGGATTTGCGTTCCGATAAAATCAATGGAGTGATTATCTCTAACCCACCTTATGGGGAACGCTTGTCAGATGATGCAGGAGTTACCAAACTCTATGCTGAGATGGGGCAAGTATTTGCACCGCTGAAAACGTGGAGCAAATTTATCCTAACTAGTGATGAAGCCTTTGAGACCAAGTACGGCAGTCAGGCGGACAAGAAGCGCAAGTTGTACAATGGAACTTTAAAAGTTGATTTGTATCAATATTTCGGTCAGCGTGTTAAACGTCAGGAAGTAAAGTAGGAAGGAAAACTCATGAGTAAGAAAAGACATGATCGTCATATAACAGAACATCAAGAAGCGCAATTTGATTTTGATGATGCCAAAGAGCTAACGGTTGGAGAAGCCATGCTAAAAAATGAAGAGGTGGAAGCAGGTGTATTGCCTGGAGATTCTATCTTGGACAAGTATGTGAAACAACACAAAGATGAAATTGAGGCGGATAAGTTTGAAACGCGTCAGTTTAGCAAGGATGATTTAGTTGAAAAAGAAGAGGTAGAAGAGATAGAGGAGACTCAGACTCTAGATAATTTACTTCAAGAGCTTCGTGAGGGAACAGGAGTAACTTCTCCAGCTCCAGAAGATGAGTTGAGTCAGTTTGATGATTTAGAATTAACACGAGTTTCAGAAGCACCTCTTGTAGAAGAATTTGAGACTGAAGATATTCCAACACTTTATCGAGTGACAGATAGTGAAGATGGAAATAGTAAGAAGAAATGGGTGCTTTATGGTATTCTAGCAGCCTTAGTGGTTCTTATCCTTGGAACTGGTTATTATGTTTATCGTCAAGTGGCTCGTTCGACCAAGGAAATCCAAACTTCTCAATCAACTACAAACACGCAGTCAGATGTGGAAGAATTCAATAATTTATATGATGCCTTCTATACAGATAGCAACAAAACGGCTTTAAAAAATAGCCAGTTTGATAAACTGACTCAACTGAAAACCTTACTTGATAAGCTGGAAGGTAGTCGTGAATATACGCTTGCAAAATCTAAGTATGACAGCCTTGAAACGCAAATCAAGGCCATTCAAGATGTCAATGCTCAATTTGATAAGCCAGCTATTGTAGATGGAGTTTTGGATACTAACGCTAAAGCTAAATCAGATGCTAAATTTACAGATATTAAAACTGGAAATACGGAGATTGATAAAGTGCTAGATAAGGCTATCAGTCTAGGTAAGAGTCAACAAACAGCTCCTTCAAGTTCAAGTTCAAGCTCAAGTCAAGAAAGTTCAAGTTCATCAACAGAGAGGGCTACAGACAACACAAGTCCATCTTCAAGCGTCTCATCAAACAATTCAGTTTCTGCACGTGATGATAGCCATGGCGGTTTATCAAGTTCTGGAGTTGACCTCCAAAGAGCTTCGAGTCGTGTGCCGTTCAATCAGTCAGCTGTTGATGATAGCAATAACTCTGCTTGGGATTTCGCGGATGGTGTCTTGGAAAAAATCCTAGCAACTTCACGCTCACGTGGTTATATCACTGGTAACCAATATATCCTTGAACGTGTCAATATCGTTAATGGCAATGGTTATTACAACCTCTACAAGCCAGATGGAACCTATCTCTTTACCCTTAACTGTAAGACAGGATACTTTGTTGGAAATGGTTCTGGACATGCGGATGACTTGGACTACTAAGCAGTCGTTACAAAATTCTTTCTTTTCAAAAGTAAAAATGATAAAATAAAACAAATTAAACAAGAGGAGTGTCAAATGACAAAAGCTAACTTTGGTGTTGTTGGTATGGCCGTAATGGGTCGTAACCTTGCCCTTAATATTGAATCTCGTGGTTACACAGTTGCTATTTACAACCGTAGTAAAGAAAAAACTGAAGATGTAATTGCTTGCCATCCTGAAAAGAACTTTGTACCAAGCTATGACGTTGAAAGTTTTGTAAACTCAATCGAAAAACCTCGTCGTATCATGCTCATGGTTCAAGCTGGACCTGGTACAGATGCTACAATTCAAGCCCTTCTTCCACACCTTGACAAGGGTGATATCTTGATCGACGGAGGAAACACTTTCTACAAAGATACAATCCGTCGTAATGAAGAGTTGGCAAACTCAGGTATCAACTTTATCGGTACTGGGGTTTCTGGTGGTGAAAAAGGTGCCCTTGAAGGTCCTTCTATCATGCCTGGTGGACAAAAAGAGGCCTACGAATTGGTTGCGGATGTTCTTGAAGAAATCTCAGCTAAAGCACCAGAAGATGGCAAACCATGTGTGACTTACATCGGTCCTGATGGAGCTGGTCACTACGTGAAGATGGTCCACAACGGTATCGAGTATGGTGATATGCAATTGATCGCAGAAAGCTATGACTTGATGCAACACTTGCTAGGCCTTTCTGCAGAAGACATGGCTGAAATCTTTACTGAGTGGAACAAGGGTGAGTTAGACAGCTATTTGATCGAAATCACAGCTGATATCTTGAGCCGTAAAGACGATGAAGGTCAAGATGGACCAATCGTAGACTACATTCTTGATGCCGCAGGTAACAAGGGAACTGGTAAATGGACTAGCCAATCATCTCTTGACCTTGGTGTGCCATTGTCACTAATCACTGAGTCAGTATTTGCACGTTACATCTCTACTTACAAAGAAGAACGTGTACATGCTAGCAAGGTTCTTCCAAAACCAGCTGCCTTCAAATTTGAAGGAGATAAGGCTGAGTTGATTGAAAAAATCCGTCAAGCTCTTTACTTCTCAAAAATTATTTCATACGCACAAGGTTTTGCTCAATTGCGTGTAGCTTCTAAAGAAAACAACTGGAATTTGCCATTTGCAGATATCGCATCTATCTGGCGTGATGGCTGTATCATCCGTTCTCGTTTCTTGCAAAAGATTACAGATGCTTACAACCGTGATGCAGACCTTGCAAACCTTCTTTTGGATGAATACTTCTTGGATGTCACTGCTAAGTACCAACAAGCAGTGCGTGATATCGTAGCTCTTGCTGTTCAAGCTGGTGTGCCAGTGCCAACTTTCTCAGCAGCTATTACTTACTTTGATAGCTACCGTTCAGCTGACCTTCCAGCTAACTTGATCCAAGCGCAACGTGACTACTTTGGTGCCCACACTTACCAACGTAAAGACAAAGAAGGAACATTCCACTACTCTTGGTATGACGAAAAATAAGTAGGTCTGCCATGGGGAAACGGATTTTATTACTTGAGAAAGAAAGAAATCTAGCTCATTTTTTAAGTTTGGAACTCCAAAAAGAGCAATACCGAGTTGATCAGGTTGAGGAGGGGCAAAAAGCCCTCTCCATGGCTCTTCAGACAGACTATGACTTGATTTTATTGAATGCTCATCTGGGGGATATGACGGCCCAGGATTTTGCAGACAAGCTGAGTCGGACTAAGCCAGCCTCAGTCATCATGGTCTTGGACCATCGTGAAGAATTGCAAGATCAGATTGAGACAATCCAACGCTTTGCCGTTTCTTACATCTATAAGCCGGTTATTATTGATAATTTGGTGGCTCGTATTTCCGCGATTTTCCGAGGTCGGGACTTTATCGACCAACATTGTAGTCAGATGAAGGTTCCAACGTCTTATCGCAATCTGCGTATGGATGTAGAGCATCACACAGTTTATCGTGGCGAGGAGATGATTGCTTTGACTCGTCGTGAGTATGACCTTTTGGCTACTCTTATGGGAAGCAAGAAAGTTCTGACTCGTGAGCAGTTGTTGGAAAGTGTCTGGAAGTATGAAAGTGCGACCGAAACCAATATCGTGGATGTCTATATCCGTTATCTACGTAGCAAGCTTGATGTAAAAGGTCAAAAAAGCTACATTAAAACCGTTCGTGGTGTTGGTTACACCATGCAAGAATAGAGAGCAGTTGCAGTTATGTAACTGCTTTTTTTGAGGGGGCTCTCTATATATTGACATACAGTTGGGGCTTTGCTATAATCAGTTATGGAGGATACGTCTAATGAAAACAATAAAAAAATTGATGCAAATTGCATTAGCAGTCTTTTTCTTCGGTTTGCTAGCAACAAGTGCAGTATTGGCGGATGATGCTGATTCAGAAGGTTGGAAATTTGTCCAAGAAAATGGTAGAACCTACTACAAGAAGGGGGAACTCAAAGAAACCTACTGGCGAGTGATTGATGGTAAGACCTATTATTTTGATTACAATGGTGAAATGGTTGTTGGTTGGCAATACATTCCAATGCCAGTTAAAGGATATACAATTGGTCCTTACCCTAATGGCATAAGATTAGAAGGTTCCCCAATGCCAGAATGGTATTACTTTGACAAAAATGGAGTGCTACAAGAGTTTGTTGGTTGGAAACAATTAGAGCTAAAAGATTCCTTAACCGTTGGGAAAAAACATGGTGAAGGCTGGGAAGGTCCCGAAGTTCTTAAATTAGCATACTACTACTTTGATCAAGATCATTCTTTAAAGACAGGTTGGCTTTATGATCAATCTAACTGGTATTACCTAGCAAAAACAGGAAATTCTGGGAATAAGAATCTTGGTGGTGAGAAACGTTCTGGTTGGATTCAAGATGCTTCCACTTGGTACTATCTAGATTCAGAAACTGGTATCATGCAAACTGGTTGGAAGCAAATTGGCAATAAGTGGTACTACCTCCGTTCATCAGGAGCTATGGCGACTGGCTGGTATCAAGAAGGCTCAACTTGGTACTATTTAGATGCTGAAAATGGTGATATGAAAACGGGATGGCAATACCTTGGTAACAAGTGGTACTATCTCCGTTCATCAGGAGCTATGGCAACTGGTTGGGTGAAAGATGGTTCAACTTGGTACTACCTAAATGCAAGTAATGGAGATATGAAGACAGGTTGGACAAAAGTAGGAGGAAACTGGTATTATCTCAATTCCTCTGGAGCAATGGTTACAGGTAGCCAAACTATCGATGGTAAAGTTTATAACTTTGCTTCATCTGGTGAGTGGATTTAATATTGGAGGACATATAAATGAAACTTTTGAAAAAAATGATGCAAGTTGGACTAACAGCATTTTTCTTTGGTTTGCTAGCTACAAATACTGTATTTGCGGATACCACAGGTGGCCAATTTGTTGATAAGGATAATAGAAAATATTATGTAAAAGATGATCATAAAGCAATCTATTGGCATAAAATAGACGGTAAAACTTACTATTTTGGTGATAAAGGAGAAATGGTAGTTGGATGGCAATACGTAGAAATTCATGGAACAGGTTATCGTGATAATTTATTTAATAATCGTCCAGTCTTAGAAATTGGCCTTCAGGAGAAGTGGTACTATTTTGGACAAGATGGTGCTTTGCTAGAACAAACAGATAAACAAGTACTAGAGGCAAAAACGTCTGAAAATACAGGAAAAGTATACGGTGAACAATATGCTCCATCTGCTGAAAAGAGAACTTATTATTTTGATAATAATTATGCTGTAAAGACAGGCTGGACTTATGAAGACGGCAATTGGTATTATTTAAATAAGCTAGGAATTTCTGGCGATGATTCTTACAATCCACTACCAATTGGTGAAGTTGCTAAGGGTTGGACTCAAGATTTCCATGTTACTTTTGGCATTGATAGAAGCAAACCTGATCCGTGGTATTACCTAGACCCAGAAACTGGTATCATGCAAACTGGTTGGAAACAACTTGGCAATAAGTGGTACTATCTCCGTTCATCAGGAGCCATGGCGACTGGCTGGTATCAAGAAGGTTCAACTTGGTACTATTTAGATGCTGAAAATGGTGATATGAAAACGGGCTGGCAATACCTTGGTAACAAGTGGTACTATCTCCGTTCATCAGGAGCTATGGCAACTGGTTGGTATCAAGATGGTTCAACTTGGTACTACCTAAATGCAAGTAATGGAGATATGAAGATAGGCTGGTTCCAGGTCAATGGCAAATGGTACTATGCTTACAACTCAGGTGCTTTGGCAGTGAATACGACCGTAGATGGCTATTCTGTCAATTATAATGGCGAATGGGTTCAATAATGAAAGAGGCGATTGTGAAGGAAACAATCGCTTTTTTTGTGAAAATATAATAAAATAGATAGGAAAGAATAAATATTTGTATGAAAAAATGAGACGGCTTTTTCGTCTAGTAAAAGGAAAATATGACAAAAAAAGTTGGTGTCGGTCAGGCACATAGTAAGATTATTTTAATAGGGGAGCATGCAGTCGTTTACGGTTATCCTGCCATTTCCCTGCCTCTTTTGGAGGTGGAGGTGACTTGTAAGGTAGTTTCTGCAGCGAGTCCTTGGCGTCTTTATGAGGAGGATACCTTGTCCATGGCAGTTTATGCTTCGCTGGAGTATTTGGATATCAAAGAAGCCTGCATTCGCTGTGAGATTGACTCGGCTATCCCTGAGAAGCGGGGAATGGGTTCGTCAGCTGCTATCAGCATAGCGGCTATTCGTGCGGTTTTTGACTACTATGAGGCAGAACTGTCTCATGATGTATTAGAAATCTTGGTCAATCGGGCTGAGATGATTGCTCATATGAATCCGAGTGGTTTGGATGCCAAGACCTGTCTCAGTGACCAGCCTATTCGCTTTATTAAGAACGTAGGATTTACAGAGCTTGAGATGGATTTATCCGCCTATTTGGTGATTGCTGACACGGGCGTTTATGGTCATACCCGTGAAGCCATCCAAGTGGTTCAAAGTAAGGGAAAGGATGCTCTACCGTTTTTGTATGCCTTGGGAGAATTAACTCAGCAGGCAGAGGATGCGATTTCACGAAAAGATGCTGAAGAATTGGGACAAATCCTCAGTCAAGCGCATTTACATCTAAAAGAAATTGGTGTTAGTAGCCCTGAGGCGGATTCTCTAGTTGAAACGGCTCTTAGCCATGGTGCTCTGGGTGCCAAGATGAGTGGTGGTGGACTAGGAGGCTGTATCATAGCCTTGGCAGATAATTTAACACACGCACAAGAACTAGCAGAAAGATTAGAAGAGAAAGGAGCTGTTCAGACATGGATAGAGAGCCTGTAACAGTACGTTCCTACGCAAATATTGCTATTATCAAATACTGGGGAAAGAAAAGAGAAAAAGAGATGGTGCCTGCTACTAGCAGTATCTCTCTGACTTTGGAAAATATGTATACGGAGACGACTTTGTCGCCTTTACCGACGGATGCGACTGCTGATGCCTTTTATATCAATGGTCAGCTACAAAATGAGGCAGAGCATGCTAAGATGAGCAAGATTATTGACCGTTACCGTCCAGAAGGTGGGGGCTTTGTCCGTATTGATACTCAGAACAATATGCCTACCGCAGCGGGTTTGTCCTCAAGTTCTAGTGGTTTGTCCGCCCTGGTCAAGGCTTGTAATGCTTATTTCAAGCTGGGATTGACTCGGAGCCAGTTGGCACAGGAGGCTAAGTTTGCCTCAGGCTCTTCTTCTCGGAGTTTTTATGGACCATTAGGTGCCTGGGACAAGGATAGCGGAGAGATTTACCCGGTAGAGACAGACCTGAAACTAGCTATGATTATGTTGGTGCTAGAGGATAAGAAAAAACCAATCTCTAGCCGTGACGGGATGAAACTTTGTGTGGAAACCTCGACGACCTTTGATGACTGGGTCCGTCAGTCTGAGAAGGATTATCAGGATATGCTGGTTTATCTCAAGGAAAATGACTTTGCTAAGGTTGGGGAATTAACAGAGAAAAATGCCCTTGCTATGCACGCTACGACCAAAACTGCGTCACCAGCCTTTTCTTATCTGACGGATGCCTCTTATGAAGCCATGGACTTTGTTCACCAGATACGTGAGCAAGGAGAAGCCTGCTACTTTACTATGGATGCTGGTCCCAATGTCAAAGTTCTTTGTCAGGAGAAAGACTTGGAGCATTTATCAGAAATCTTCGGTCAACGTTATCGCTTGATTGTGTCAAAAACAAAGGATTTGAGTCAAGATGATTGCTGTTAAAACTTGCGGAAAACTCTATTGGGCAGGTGAATATGCTATTTTAGAGCCTGGGCAGTTGGCCTTGATAAAGGCCATTCCCATCTATATGAAGGGGGAGATTGCTTTTTCTGATAGTTACCGTATTTACTCAGACATGTTTGATTTCGTAGTGGACTTGACACCAAATCCTGACTACAGTTTGATTCAAGAAACGATTGCTTTAGTGGAAAATTTCCTCGTTTATCGTGGGCAGACCTTGCGACCTTTTTCTTTGGAAATCCGAGGAAAAATGGAACGGGAAGGGAAAAAGTTTGGTCTAGGTTCTAGCGGTAGCGTCGTTGTTTTGGTCATCAAGGCCTTACTGGCTTTATATGATATTTCGGTTGATCGGGAGCTCTTGTTCAAGCTAGCCAGTGCTGTCTTGCTCAAGCGAGGAGACAATGGTTCTATGGGGGACCTTGCCTGTATTGTGGCAGAGGAATTGGTTCTCTACCAGTCATTTGATCGCCAGAAGGTAGCAGCTTGGTTGGAAGAAGAAAATTTGTTGACAGTTTTAGAGCGTGATTGGGGCTTTTCAATTTCACAAGTGAAACCAACTTTAGAATGTGATTTCTTAGTGGGATGGACCAAGGAAGTGGCTGTATCGAGTCACATGGTCCAGCAAATCAAGCAAAATATCAATCAGAATTTTTTAAGTTCCTCAAAAGAAACGGTGGCTACTTTGGTAGAAGCCTTGGAGCAGGGGGAATCAGAAAAAATTATCGAGCAAGTAGAAGTGGCCAGCAAGCTTTTAGAAGGCTTGAACGCAGATATTTACACGCCTTCGCTGAGACAGTTGAAAGAAGCCAGTCAAGATTTGCAGGCTGTTGCTAAGAGTAGCGGCGCTGGTGGTGGTGATTGTGGTATTGCCTTGAGTTTTGATGAGCAATCAACTGAAACCCTAAAAAACCGATGGGCCGATCTAGGGATTGAGCTCTTATACCAAGAAAGGATAGGATATGACGACAAATCGTAAGGATGAGCACATCCGCTATGCCCTTGAGCAGAAAAGTTCCTATAATAGCTTTGATGAGGTGGAGTTGATTCATTCTTCCTTGCCTTTTTACGACCTGGATGAAATCGATCTGTCGACAGAGTTTGCTGGTCGAAAGTGGGATTTTCCTTTTTATATCAATGCCATGACAGGTGGGAGTGAAAAAGGTAAAGAAATTAATCAAAAGCTAGCTCAGGTGGCGGAAGCCTGTGGGATTTTGTTTGTGACGGGCTCTTATAGCGCAGCCCTCAAAAATCCATCAGATGACTCTTTTTCTGTCAAGTATGATCATCCAAATCTCCTTCTTGGAACCAACATTGGATTGGACAAGCCTGTCGAGTTAGGACTTCAGACTGTAGAAGAGATGAATCCCCTTCTCTTGCAAGTGCATGTCAATGTTATGCAGGAATTGCTCATGCCTGAGGGAGAAAGGAAGTTCAGAAGCTGGCAATCGCATCTAGCAGACTATAGCAAGCAAATCCCTGTTCCGATTGTCCTAAAGGAAGTGGGCTTTGGAATGGATGCCAAGACCATCGAGAGAGCCTATGAACTGGGTGTTCGAACCTTTGACCTGTCAGGTCGTGGTGGCACCAGCTTTGCTTATATCGAAAATCGTCGAAGTGGCCAGCGTGATTACCTCAATCAATGGGGGCAGTCCACCATGCAGGCCCTTCTCAATGTCCAAGAATGGAAAGACAAGGTCGAACTCTTGGTCAGTGGAGGCGTTCGGAATCCGCTGGATATGATTAAGTGTTTGGTCTTTGGTGCCAAGGCTGTAGGGCTATCACGTACAGTTCTGGAATTGATTGAAAGCTACACAGTTGAAGAAGTGATTGGCATTGTCCAAGGCTGGAAAGACGATCTGCGTTTGATTATGTGTGCCCTTAATTGTGCCACCATAGCAGATCTGCAAAAAGTAGACTATCTTCTCTATGGAAAATTAAAAGAAGCAAATGATCAGATGAAAAAGGCGTAACCACCGCCTTTTTTCCATCCTCAGACCGAGGTGACTTTTTTGAATTGTGATAAAATAGAAGGGAGAGGATGAACCTATGAGAAAATTTAAAATCTTTTTATTTATCGAAGCCTGTCTTTTGACGGGAGCTCTGATTTTGATGGTTTCAGAGCATTTTTCGCGTTTTCTGCTGATTCTATTCCTCTTTTTGCTTTTGATTCGCTATTACACTGGTAAAGAGGGTAATAATCTTCTTTTAGTGGCGGCAACCATTCTCTTCTTTTTCATCGTCATGCTCAATCCTTTTGTGATTCTAGCTATTTTTGTTGCTGTCATCTATAGCCTCTTTCTTCTTTATCCGATGATGAACCAGGAAAAAGAGCAGACCAATTTGGTTTTTGAAGAGGTGGTAACGGTTAAGAAGGAGAAAAATCGTTGGTTTGGCAATCTCCATCATTTTTCAAGCTACCAGACTTGCCAGTTTGATGATATCAATCTCTTTCGCCTCATGGGCAAGGACACTATTCATCTGGAGAGGGTCATCCTAACCAATCACGATAATGTTATTATCCTCAGAAAGATGGTAGGAACGACCAAAATCATCGTACCTGTAGATGTGGAAGTCAGTCTCAGCGTTAACTGTCTCTATGGTGATTTGACTTTTTTCAACCAGCCTAAGCGAGCCCTTCGCAATGAACACTATCATCAAGAAACAAGAGACTATCTTAAGAGTAACAAGAGTGTCAAGATTCTCTTGACCACTGTGATTGGGGATGTTGAGGTGGTCAGAGGATGAAAAAACAAGCTTATGTAATCATTGCCATTACCTCCTTCCTATTTGTCTTATTTTTCTCCCACAGCTTGCTGGAAATCCTTAACTTTGACTGGTCTATTTTCTTGCATGATGTCGAAAAAACAGAAAAATTTGTCTTTTTGTTGTTGGTATTCAGCCTGTCTATAACCTGTCTCCTAGCTCTGTTTTGGAGAGGTGTTGAAGAGCTTTCTCTAAGAAAAATGCAGACTAATCTTAAGCGTTTGTTGGCAGGGCAAGAAGTGGTTCAGCTTGCAGATCCAGATTTGGATGCCAGTTTCAAGTCCTTGTCAGGTAAACTTAACCTTTTGACAGAAGCTCTTCAAAAAGCAGAAAATCACAGTCTTGCTCAGGAAGAGGAAATCATCGAGAAAGAACGGAAGAGGATTGCTCGGGATTTGCACGATACAGTCAGTCAGGAGTTGTTTGCGGCCCACATGATTTTATCGGGTATCAGTCAGCAGACTTTGAAATTGGATAGAGAAAAGATGCAGACCCAGTTGCAGAGTGTCACAGCTATTTTAGAAACCGCCCAGAAGGATTTGCGGGTCTTGCTCTTGCATTTGCGGCCTGTTGAACTAGAGCAGAAGAGTCTGGTTGAAGGGATTCAAATCCTCTTAAAAGAGCTTGAGGACAAGAGTGATCTCAAGGTTAGTTTCAAGCAAAATGTGACGAAATTGCCTAAGAAAATCGAGGAGCATATCTTCCGTATTCTGCAAGAATTGATCAGCAATACCCTTCGCCATGCCCAGGCCTCTTGTTTGGATGTCTATCTCTATCAGACAGATTTTGAATTGCAGCTGAAGGTGGTGGACAATGGGATTGGTTTCCAGTTAGGGAACTTAGATGACTTGAGTTACGGACTCCGCAATATCAAGGAGCGGGTTGAAGATATGGCAGGGACGGTTCAGTTATTAACAGCTCCCAAGCAAGGGCTGGCAGTTGATATCCGTATTCCCTTGTTAGATAAGGAACTATAAGGAGTAAAGATGAAAATTTTACTAGTAGATGACCACGAAATGGTTCGATTGGGCTTGAAAAGCTACTTTGACCTCCAAGATGATGTAGAAGTTGTGGGTGAGGCTGCCAACGGATCTAAAGGGATTGAGTTGGCATTGGAATTGCGTCCAGATGTCATTGTCATGGATATTGTCATGCCTGAGATGAATGGGATTGATGCGACCTTGGCTATCCTCAAAGAATGGCCTGAAGCCAAGATTTTGATTGTGAGCTCTTATTTGGACAATGAAAAAATCATGCCCGTCTTAGATGCAGGTGCTCGTGGCTATATGCTCAAGACTTCTAGTGCGGACGAACTACTCCATGCCGTCCGTAAGGTGGCTGCTGGAGAGTTGGCCATTGAGCAAGAGGTCAGCAAGAAGGTCGAATACCACCGAAATCACATAGAACTACATGAGGACTTGACTGCGCGTGAGCGAGATGTTCTCCAACTCATCGCCAAGGGCTACGAAAATCAGCGTATCGCAGACGAACTGTTTATCTCTCTCAAGACGGTCAAGACGCACGTGTCTAACATTCTTGCCAAACTTGAGGTTAGCGATCGTACCCAGGCTGCAGTCTATGCCTTTCAGCACCACTTGGTGGGGCATGAGGACTTTTAACAGATATGCAAAAATAATATTGGAGAAATAGCTGACCTTAGTATCAAAGAAGCAAGCAAGTACCTCTAGCGTCATTGAAAAGCGCATTCATTACTTGAAAAAAGTCGCCCATTTATGTTATAATAGACTGTATTTAAAAAATTTTAAGGAGAAATGACAGAATGTCTGTATCATTTGAAAACAAAGAAACAAACCGTGGTGTCTTGACTTTTACTATCTCTCAAGACCAAATCAAACCAGAATTGGACCGTGTCTTCAACTCAGTGAAGAAATCTCTTAATGTTCCAGGTTTCCGTAAAGGTCACCTTCCACGCCCTATCTTCGACAAAAAATTTGGTGAAGAGTCACTTTACCAAGACGTTATGAACGCTCTTTTACCAAACGCTTATGAAGCAGCTGTAAAAGAAGCTGGTCTTGAAGTCGTTGCACAACCAAAAATTGATGTAACTTCAATGGAAAAAGGTCAAGACTGGGTTATCACTGCTGAAGTTGTTACAAAACCTGAAGTAAAATTGGGTGACTACAAAAACCTTGAAGTATCAGTAGATGTAGAAAAAGAAGTAACTGATGCTGACGTTGAAGAGCGTATCGAACGCGAACGCAACAACTTGGCTGAATTGGTTATCAAAGAAGCTGCTGCTGAAAACGGCGACACTGTTGTCATCGACTTCGTTGGTTCTATCGACGGTGTTGAATTTGATGGCGGAAAAGGTGAAAACTTCTCACTTGGACTTGGTTCAGGTCAATTCATCCCTGGTTTCGAAGACCAATTGGTAGGTCACTCAGCTGGCGAAACTGTTGATGTCGTTGTAACATTCCCAGAAGACTACCAAGCAGAAGATCTTGCAGGTAAAGAAGCTAAATTCGTGACAACTATCCACGAAGTAAAAGCTAAAGAAGTTCCAGCTCTTGACGATGAGCTTGCAAAAGACATCGACGAAGAAGTTGAAACACTTGCTGAATTGAAAGAAAAATACCGCAAGGAATTGGCTGCTGCTAAAGAAGAAGCTTACAAAGATGCAGTAGAAGGTGCAGCAATCGATAAAGCTGTAGAAAACGCTGAAATCGTAGAACTTCCAGAAGAAATGATTCACGAAGAAGTTCACCGCTCAGTAAACGAATTCCTTGGAAACTTGCAACGTCAAGGTATCAACCCTGACATGTACTTCCAAATCACTGGAACTACTCAAGAAGACCTTCACAATCAATACCAAGCAGAAGCTGAGTCACGTACTAAGACTAACCTTGTTATTGAAGCAGTTGCCAAAGCTGAAGGATTTGATGCTTCAGAAGAAGAAATCCAAAAAGAAATCGAGCAATTGGCTACAGACTACAACATGGAAGTTGCACAAGTACAAAGCTTGCTTTCAGCTGATATGTTGAAACACGATATCACAATCAAAAAAGCTGTTGAGTTGATTACAAGCACAGCAACAGTTAAATAATCTTATACTCTTCGAAAATCTCTTCAAACCACGTCAGCGGCGCCTTACCGTACTCAAGTACAGCTTACGGCTATCTTCCTAGTTTGCTCTTTGATTTTCATTGAGTATTCATAAACAAAAATCCCACCTGAATTGGTGGGTTTTCTTGTGCACTATTTTCCAAAAATCTCTTTGAGATCTGCGTCTGTAATCCCAATCATGGCTGGGATGCTGTCCCAGTTTTCTTCGGTTAGGATGTAGAATTTTTCAGAGGCACTTGATGTGGCAGTTTCTGAGACAGTTTGTTGCTTTTCTTCAACATTCTCCAATAAATCACTGAAGCGTTCAATCAGATAGGTTTTTCGGGCAGTTCCGATATGTTGGGTGGCATAGTCGAAGGCCTGTAATTCGCCTAGTAAGATAAGCTTACTTTTGGCGCGTGTAATGGCTGTATAGATGAGATTGCGCTCCAGCATACGTCTACTAGCACTCGTGATAGGTAGGATGACAACAGGGAACTCACTTCCCTGGGACTTATGGATACTCATGGCATAGGCCAAGCGAATCTTGTACCATTCGTTACGTGGGTAAGAGACCTCATTGCCATCAAAATCAATGACAATCTCGTCTTGTTTAGACTCAGTGTATTTACCAGGAATCAGGTCTGTGATAGCTCCTAGATCCCCATTAAAGACATTGATTTCAGCATCGTTAACCAAATGAATGACCTTGTCGCCCTTACGATAGTGGCACTGGGGAGCTTCAAAACTGAGTTGGTCTTTTTGTGGTGGATTGAGCAGGTCTTGCATGAGCTGATTGATAGCATCAATCCCTGCAGTTCCTCGATACATGGGAGCCAGAACTTGGATATCACGGGCAGGGATACCACTTCTGAGGGCAGCGCCTAAGATCTTTTCAATGGTAGCAGGAATATGACCACTAGCGATTTCAAAGTAGGAACGGTCTGCTTTTTTCTGGGTGAAATCAGCTGGCAGGATGCCCTGTCTAATCTGACTAGCTAGGGTTACGATGGTTGATTCTTCACTTTGCCGATAAATTTTTTCCAAGCGAGTCTGAGGAATCAAGGGAATATGAAGCAGATCCGCTAGAACCTGTCCAGGGCTGACAGACGGTAGTTGGTCGCTGTCACCCACGATGAGGATTTTACTGCTAGAAGAGATGTTGGAGAAGAGTTGGTTGGCCAGCCAAGTATCCACCATGGAAAATTCATCTACGATGATAAAGTCAGCATCCAGATAATCTTCCAGATGACTGGTATCATCGTCCCCTGTCATTCCCAAATGGCGGTGTATGGTAGCACTAGGCAAACCTGTCAATTCATTCATGCGCCGAGCTGCTCGTCCAGTTGGAGCAGCAAGAAGAATAGGTAAGTTACTTTTTTTCCTGAGGTCAAGTCCTTCTAAGAGGGTATAAACAGCGATAATCCCATTGATAACAGTTGTCTTACCAGTACCAGGTCCACCTGTTAGGATAAAGACTTTGTTCTGGATAGCGTCACAGATAGCTTGTTTTTGAATGCTATCATACTCAATCTCCAAATCTTCTTCGACAGTAGCGATATGTTTTTGAATGGTTTTTAAATCCTGGCTCTTCTGTTTTCCTTTTTCAAGGATACGAACCAAGTGACTGCGGATACCTTCCTCGGCGAAAAAGAGGCTGTTGTCAAAAATCTTGGTATCAATCTGCTGAACCTTGTCTTCTTCGATCAGGTAGGAGAGTTCTTGGGCCACTTGGCTGGGATCCAGTTCCACGGGGCGGGAAGACTCAAGTAGGGTTAGAGTTTGTTCTAGCAGATCCCGTGCTTCAACATAGGTGTCCCCTGTTTCCATACAGGCCTGAAAAAGACTATGAACTAGACCGGCGCGGAAGCGTTCAGGAGCCTGACTTTCTATGCCTAGTTCTTCCGCTAATTGGTCAGCAATGGTAAAGCCCAAGCCCTTGATATCCTCGACTAACTGGTAGGGATAATTTTCAACCACATCAAGGGTTTCTTCCTTGTAAAAGTCTTGAATCTGAAAGGCTAGTTTGTTGGGAATACCGTAGTTGGCTAGCTTGGCCAAGACCATCTCGGTTCCGTAGTTGAGGCGGAGAGTAGAGACGAATGCCTCGCGATTTTTAGCAGAGAGTCCTGAGATACCTTCTAGCTTTTCTGGGTGTTGCAGAATTTCGTCAATGGTATTGTCGCCATAGGTATCCACAATTTTCTGAGCTGTCTTGAGACCAATTCCCTTGAAATGGCTACTTGAAAAGTACTTGACCAAGCCCTTGCTAGTTGGTTTTGCGCGTTCATATCGGCTGATTTGCAGTTGTTCCCCATACTTGGAGTGCTGGACAATTTGTCCCCAAAAGGTATAGTCTTCTCCCTCAATCACATCAGCCATGGCGCCCGTGACAATGATTTCAAAATCATCAAAATCCTCTGCGTCCGTATCGTCGATTTCTAGGAGGAGGATGCGGTAAAAATTGCTGGGATTTTCAAAAATAATCCGTTCAATGGTTCCTGAAAAATAAACTTCCATAAAATTCCTTTGTATGAATAGGTGAGAGTTGGGGGGTATTATAGTCAATAAACGATTACTTCTCACGATAGAAGAAGAGGCTGAGATTGCTGATTCTCGGCCTCTTAGGTCTCTTAAAATGTTCCGATACGGGTGATTGGCCAGAAGCGGAATTTAGCTTCCCCTGTAATATCTTTTGCTTTGAAGGTACCTACGTGACGACTGTCACTCGAAACCAAGCGGTCGTCTCCGAGGAGAAGGTATTCTCCTTCTGGGACAGTAAAGCTAAAGTTGGTATTATAGTTGACATCAACTGTGAAGGCTTGGGCTTTTTCAGCAATACTTCTAAAGAAAGTTCCTTTATTTCCTTCAAATCCCTTGCCTGAGTAGGTGCTTTGGAGTTTGTCATCCTTGAAACGTTTGATGTAGTCAGCTAGGTAAGGTTCATCTGTCTCTTTGTCATTGATGTAAAGTGTATCATTTTCGTAACGGATGGTATCGCCAGGCATTCCGATGACACGTTTGACAATGTCCTTATTGCCATCTTCCTCATGGGCAACCACGATATCAAAACGGTCAATAGGGAGATGCTTAACAACAAAGAGGATTTCGCCATCCGCTAGGGTAGGATCCATGGAATGCCCTTCTACGCGAACATTACTCCAAAAAAAGATACGACTTAAAGCTAGTAATGATAGAATCAGGAGGAACAATCCCCACTCTTTTAAGAAATTTTTAAATGAATTCATAACTTACCTTTCTAAGCGTTTTTTCGCTTTTTCAGTATTTTTAAAGTGCAGTTTGGCACAGAAGTTAAGTCCCTGCATTCCATAGGCCTGCAAAATCTGGCTAGCAACCTTATCAGAAGCCGTTCCAGCTCCACTTGGAAGTTGATAGCCCAGCTCTCGTCCCAGATTTTCAAGATTTTCTAGAAAGAGATCACGCGCAATGATAGAAGAAACTGCGACAGCCAAGTATTTGCCCTCAGCCTTTTCTTCTAAGCTGATAGGATTGCTGAAACGATTGGCCTCTTGTGCCAAGTACTTGTCATAATTTTTAGCACTGGTAAAGGCATCAATCACAATTTTCTCAGGCTGAATGCCTTTTTGAAGAAGGAGGTAGATAGCCTGGTTATGGAGGGCTACCTTAACAGAAACAGCATTGTAGCGGTCTCCGATGACCTCGTTGTACTTACTTGGTGAGAGAAGCAGTGCCTGGTGCTGAATTTTTTCTTTGAGAATAGGGGCAATCTGACGGATCTTTTGGTCGGTCAGAGTCTTAGAATCCCCCACACCGAGTTTTCTCAAGAAGGCATGCTGGTCAGGTGTGACAAAGGAAGCCACAACTGCAAGCCCACCAAAGTAGGAACCATTCCCTACCTCATCTGTCCCAATCAAAGGGAGATTTTGTCCGCTGGTTTCCTCTACAACTTGATAGCCAAAGAAACAGGCGTACTTCTCAGCTCCTTCACCCTGAAGCAAGACCTTTCCAGAAGTATAGATAGAAACCGTTGCTTGAGGTAGTCTCAAAAAGTAGCGAATATAGGGATTTTTACTGGGAGCCAGACTGGTTTGGTAGTGTTCAAGAAAAGCCTGAATCTCCTTTTCACTTGGTGTGAGTGTTATACTTGCCATAGTTTCTATTGTACCATAAAAGCAGGCAAATTTGTAAAAACTGACAAAATTAGCGAATTTTGGTATAATATCGTGAGGTGAATTTTATGGCAAATCTAAATCGATTCAAATTTACATTCGGGAAAAAATCATTAACCTTGACGAGCGAACATGATAACCTTTTTATGGAGGAAATCGCCAAGGTTGCGACAGAAAAATACCAAGCAATTAAAGAACAAATGCCTAGCGCAGATGATGAAACAATCGCTCTTTTGTTGGCAGTCAACTGTTTGTCAACTCAACTCAGCCGTGAGATTGAATTTGATGATAAGGAGCAAGAATTAGAAGAACTCCGTCACAAACTTGTGACTTGCAAGCAAGAACAGAGCAAGATTGAGGATTCCTTATGATTTCATTTCTTCTTCTATTGGTCTTGGCTTGGGGATTTTATATCGGCTATCGGAGAGGCCTGCTCTTACAGGTTTATTACCTGATTTCAGCCATGGCATCGGCTTTTGTGGCTGGCCAGTTTTATAAGGGACTTGGAGAGAAATTTCATTTGCTGCTCCCTTATGCAAATCCGCAGGAAGGTCAGGGAACTTTCTTTTTCCCATCGGATCAACTCTTTCAGTTGGATAAGGTCTTTTACGCAGGGATCGGCTACTTGCTTGTATTTGGGATTGTCTATAGCATCGGTCGTTTGCTTGGTCTCCTTTTGCACTTACTTCCTAGTAAAAAACTGGGTGGTAAGTTGTTCCAAGTTTCAGCAGGGATCTTGTCCATGTTGGTGACCTTATTTGTCTTGCAAATGGCCTTGACCATCTTGGCGACCATCCCCATGGCAGTTATACAAAATCCTCTTGAAAAGAGTATCGTCGCAAAACACATCATCCAGAGCATACCAGTAACAACCAGTTGGCTCAAACAAATCTGGGTGACAAATTTAATCGGATAAAAAGGGCAGGAGTTTTCCTAGCCCTTTGTTTACAGATTGACTCGAATCTATCAGAATGTAAAAAGCTAATACTCTTCGAAAATCTCTTCAAACCACGTCAGCTTCCATCTGCAACCTCAAAACACTGTTTTGAGCAACCTGCGGCTAGCTTCCTAGTTTGCTCTTTGATTTTCATTGAGTATACCACACCTAGACATTCAAAGACAAGGAAATAAAGATGAATAAGAAAATATTAGAAACATTAGAGTTCAATAAGGTCAAAGCCTTGTTTGAACCCCATTTGTTGACTGAGCAGGGCTTGGAGCAATTGAGACAGCTTGCTCCAACTGCCAAAGCGGATAAAATCAAACAGGCTTTTGCTGAAATGAAGGAAATGCAGGCTCTCTTTGTCGAGCAACCGCATTTTACCATTCTTGCAACTAAAGAAATCGCAGGAGTTTGCAAGCGGTTGGAGATGGGAGCGGACCTCAATATCGAGGAGTTCCTACTCTTGAAGCGCGTGCTTCTTGCTAGCCGAGAACTGCAAAGTTTTTATTCTAATCTGGAAAATGTCAGCTTGGAAGAATTAGCCCTATGGTTTGAGAAATTACACGATTTTCCGCAATTACAAGGAAATCTCCAAGCCTTTAATGATGCAGGTTTCATTGAAAATTTTGCCAGTGAAGAATTGGCGCGCATCCGTCGAAAAATCCATGATAGCGAGAGTCAGGTACGCGATGTTTTACAGGATCTGCTCAAACAAAAAGCCCAGATGTTGACAGAAGGAATCGTTGCCAGCAGAAATGGGCGTCAGGTTTTACCTGTCAAAAACACCTACCGCAATAAGATTGCTGGTGTCGTTCATGATATTTCTGCTAGTGGAAATACCGTCTATATCGAACCCCGTGAGGTGGTCAAACTGAGCGAAGGAATTGCCAGTTTGCGAGCAGATGAGCGCTATGAAATGCTTCGCATTCTCCAAGAAATTTCTGAGCGTGTTCGCCCTCATGCGGCTGAGATTGCCAATGATGCTTGGATTATCGGCCATCTAGACTTGATTCGTGCCAAGGTCCGCTTTATCCAAGAAAGACAAGCAGTCGTACCTCAGCTGTCAGAAAATCAAGAGATTCAACTGCTCCATGTCTGCCATCCTTTGGTCAAAAATGCCGTCGCAAATGATGTCCATTTTGGTCAAGATTTAACAGCGATTGTCATTACAGGTCCCAATACAGGTGGGAAGACTATAATGCTTAAAACTCTGGGCTTGACACAGGTTATGGCTCAGTCAGGTTTGCCGATTTTAGCTGATAAGGGAAGTCGTGTGGGTGTTTTTGAAGAAATCTTTGCCGATATTGGGGATGAGCAGTCTATTGAGCAGAGCTTGTCTACCTTCTCTAGCCACATGACCAATATTGTGGATATTCTTGACAAGGTTAACCAACATTCACTTTTACTCCTGGATGAGTTGGGAGCTGGTACAGACCCTCAAGAAGGAGCTGCTCTTGCCATGGCTATTCTGGAGGACCTTCGCCTGCGTCAGGTCAAGACCATGGCGACTACTCACTATCCAGAACTCAAGGCCTACGGTATTGAGACAGCCTTTGTGCAAAATGCCAGCATGGAGTTTGATACTGCAACTCTCCGCCCGACTTATCGCTTTATGCAGGGTGTTCCTGGTCGAAGTAATGCCTTTGAAATTGCCAAACGTCTAGGCCTATCTGAAGTTATTGTAGGGGATGCCAGTCAGCAGGTCAATCAGGATAATGATGTCAATCGTATCATTGAGCAACTGGAAGAGCAGACGCTAGAGAGTCGCAAACGCTTGGATAATATCCGTGAGGTGGAGCAAGAAAATCTCAAGATGAACCGTGCTCTCAAAAAACTCTACAACGAGCTCAATCGTGAAAAGGAAACCGAGCTTAACAAGGCGCGTGAACAGGCTGCTGAGATTGTAGACATGGCCCTCAGTGAAAGTGACCAGATTCTCAAAAATCTCCACAGTAAATCTCAACTTAAACCCCATGAAATCATTGAAGCCAAGGCCAAGTTGAAAAAATTGGCTCCTGAAAAAGTGGACTTGTCTAAAAATAAGGTCCTTCAAAAGGCCAAGAAAAAACGAGCTCCAAAGGTGGGAGATGATATCGTGGTTCTCAGTTACGGTCAGCGTGGTACCTTGACAAGTCAGCTTAAGGACGGCCGTTGGGAAGCCCAAGTTGGTTTAATCAAGATGACCTTGGAAGAGAAAGAATTTGACCTTGTTCAAGCTCAGCAAGAAAAACCAGTCAAGAAGAAACAAGTCAATGTTGTGAAACGAACTTCTGGGCGAGGACCTCAAGCCAGACTAGACCTTCGAGGCAAACGCTATGAAGAGGCCATGAATGAGCTAGATGCCTTTATCGACCAAGCCTTGCTTAATAATATGGCTCAAGTTGATATCATCCATGGTATCGGAACAGGTGTCATCCGTGAAGGTGTCACCAAATATCTACAAAGAAACAAACATGTCAAGAGTTTTGGCTATGCCCCACAAAATGCTGGGGGCAGTGGTGCAACTATTGTCACTTTTAAAGGATAGAAGTATTCCGAGATTTATAAAGTAAAAACTGTTGAACTAATTTTTACTAATAAACACATTGACAAAAGCCAACATTTTTTGTAAAATAAGAATCAATTAAATACCAACACCGAATGAAGTTTAATAGAAGTGGGGAATCGTTTGATTTTCCATGACTGTAAATGGACGGAACTCTGGAGAGACCGTAAAGGCACCGAAGGGGCAAGGCAGGCAACTGCTCAAACTCTCAGGTAAAAGGACAGAGCTAGGATAGACCGCTTTTTAGCATTTATCTAAGCATTCCAGAGTACATGTATCTTGCATGTGCTCTTTCTTTTGGGGTTGAAAAGATAGGAGAAGGAAATGTTAGAATTGCTTAAATCAATCGATGCTTTTGCTTGGGGCCCACCCCTCTTGATTTTATTGGTCGGGACAGGGATTTACCTAACTGCCCGTCTAGGCCTCTTGCAGGTTTTGCGTTTGCCTAAGGCCTTTCAACTCATTTTTACCAAGGATAAGGGGCATGGCGATGTATCCAGTTTTGCGGCCTTGTGTACAGCACTCGCAGCGACAGTTGGTACGGGAAATATTATCGGGGTGGCGACGGCTATCAAGGTCGGTGGCCCAGGAGCCCTCTTTTGGATGTGGATGGCTGCTTTCTTTGGAATGGCTACCAAGTATGCGGAAGGACTGCTAGCTATTAAATACCGTACCAAGGACGACCATGGTGCAGTAGCGGGAGGTCCCATGCACTATATCCTTCTAGGGATGGGAGAAAAGTGGCGTCCCCTTGCTATCTTCTTTGCCCTGGCAGGTGTCTTAGTGGCTTTATTGGGGATCGGAACCTTCACCCAGGTCAACTCGATTACAGAATCTATCCAAAATACAACGACTATTTCGCCAGCTATCACGGCTCTTGTGTTGTCTGTATTTGTAGCGATTGCAGTCTTTGGTGGACTCAAGTCCATTTCAAAGGTTTCAACTACCGTTGTTCCTTTTATGGCTATTATTTATATTTTAGGAACTCTTACAGTTATTTTCTTTAATATTGGGAAAATCCCTGCTACAATCGCTTTAATCTTGACATCCGCTTTTAGTCCGGTTGCTGCGGTAGGTGGATTTGCCGGTGCTAGCATTCGGATGGCTATTCAAAATGGTGTGGCGCGTGGTGTGTTCTCAAACGAATCTGGTCTGGGTTCTGCTCCAATTGCAGCAGCTGCAGCTAAGACAAACGAACCAGTAGAGCAAGGTTTGATTTCCATGACAGGAACCTTTATTGATACACTCATTATCTGTACTTTGACAGGTTTGACCATCTTGGTAACTGGTGTTTGGAGTGGTGATTTGAATGGAGTGGCATTGACTCAGTCAGCCTTCTCAACAGTCTTTTCACATTTTGGGCCTTCCCTCTTGACCATCTTCCTTGTACTCTTTGCCTTTACGACGATTTTAGGCTGGAACTACTACGGAGAACGTTGTTTTGAATTTCTCTTTGGTGTTCGTTTTATCTGGCTCTACCGTGTGGTCTTTGTGCTTATGGTCTTGTTGGGAGGATTTATCGAGTTGGATATGGTTTGGATTATCGCAGATATCGTGAATGCCTTAATGGCTCTGCCAAACTTGATTGCCCTCTTAGTTTTATCACCAGTCGTCATTGCTGAGACTAAAAAGTATTTTAATAAATAATGAAATCACACATTGCGTGTGATTTTTTGCATTCATAAAGAATTTTTATCGGTGCAATTTAAAATATATATTATACATGGTATAGAATCTGTGATAGACTAGGTTTCAACAAAATGAAAAGAGGTTTTATGATGACAACATTTACAATCCATACAGTAGAATCAGCACCAGCAGAAGTGAAAGAAGTTCTTGAAACGGTGCAAAAAGATAACAATGGCTATATTCCCAACCTAATCGGTCTCTTGGCAAATGCGCCTACCGCCCTTGAAGCATACCGAACTGTCGGAGCTATCAACCGTCGTAACAGCTTGACACCTGTTGAGCGCGAAGTGGTGCAAATCACGGCAGCCGTGACTAATGGTTGTGCTTTCTGCGTCGCAGGTCACACAGCCTTTTCCATCAAACAAATCCAGATGAATGATGACCTGCTTCAAGCTCTTCGCAATCGTACTCCAATCGAAACAGATCCTAAATTGGACACCCTAGCTAAGTTTACTTTGGCAGTTATCAATACCAAGGGTCGTGTAGGAGATGAAGCCTTAGCTGAGTTTTTAGAAGCTGGATACACTCAACAAAATGCCTTGGATGTGGTTCTTGGTGTCAGCCTAGCAAGCCTCTGTAACTATGCTAACAACCTAGCCAATACACCAATTAACCCAGAATTGCAACCTTATGCTTAATTCATATCTGAGTAAAAAATGAAGTCTGAAATTAACGGACTTCGTTTTTTATTCCCTCATTTAAGCGCTTTTATGCTATACTGAAACTAATATGATTATTGGAGGTTAGGATGAAAAAACTCCCTTTGGTATTTTCTGGTTGTTTGCTAGGTTTGGCAGGAGCTGGAAATCTCGTTTTAGATACGTTGCCGGTTCTGTCCCATCTTTTTAGTCTGACAGGTTTGATTTTGTGGATTTACTTTCTGCTTTTGCATCTCTTTAATTGGAAAGAAACCAAGCAAGAATTGACCAAGCCTCCTCTTTTGTCAGGGATGGCCACTTTTCCTATGGCTGGGATGATTTTATCTACTTATGTCTTTAGAGTCTTCCCTCATCTTCCTTTGGTAGCGCAAGGGCTCTGGTGGTTTTCATTTCTCTTGGATGTGGCTCTGATTGCTGGCTTCACTATCAAATTTGCCTATCCGGGGCGGAGGGTTCATGCGACTCCAAGCTGGACGGTTCTCTATGTGGGGATAGCAGTGGCAGCCTTGACTTATCCTCTGGTAGGCATCATAGAAATTGCCTATGCGACCTTGAGTTTTGGTTTTCTCCTAACCTTCTATCTCT
Organism: Streptococcus mitis; assembly: GCF_003942685.1. GTDB lineage: Bacteria > Bacillota > Bacilli > Lactobacillales > Streptococcaceae > Streptococcus > Streptococcus mitis_CD. The sequence goes on from NZ_RJNR01000001.1 coordinate 352,816, forward strand.
ACCCGCTTATTTATAGCGATTTAAAGAAACATCCGCTCCCACTAGCCTTGCTTGGGCAAGAAGGGATCTACTGTGCTCCCTTCTCTCTACTCTTGGCTTCTCTAGTCCGAGTTGGAGGAGCCAGCCTACCAACTTGGGTCTTAATCGTCATGATTTTGGCTTCTCAATCCTTCTTTTTCTTTGTTTTGACTCGTCTGCCCAATATTTTAAAACAAGGCTTTCAACCAGCCTTCTCAGCTCTCACCTTCCCAACCATTATCACAGCTACCTCTCTCAAGATGGCTCAGGGAATCTTGAAACTTCCATTTTTGGATTATTTGGTATTGGCTGAAACTATTATATGCCTAACTATTTTATTCTTTGTATTAGGTGCTTATCTAATTTGGTTACGAAAAAAGGTCTAGCTAGAAATAGCTAAACCTTATTTTTTATGGTTTGATAACTTCAGCTCCACCCATGTATGGACGAAGTGCTTCTGGGATGGTCACAGAACCATCTTCATTTTGGTAGTTTTCAAGAATAGCAGCCACTGTACGTCCAACTGCAAGTCCAGAACCGTTCAAGGTATGGAGCAATTTCACCTTGCCATCTGCTTCATCACGGTAACGGATTTGGGCACGACGGGCTTGGAAATCTTCTGTGTTTGAACAGCTTGAGATTTCACGGTAGGTATTTTGGGCTGGAATCCAAACTTCCAAGTCGTAAGTTTTCGCAGCTGAGAAGCCCATATCTCCTGTAGAGAGAGCAACGACACGGTATGGAAGGTTAAGTTTTTGAAGGATATTTTCAGCATTGGCTGTCATTTTTTCCAATTCTTCGTAAGATTCTTCTGGTTTGGCAAATTTAACCATTTCAACTTTGTGGAATTGGTGCAAACGAATCAAGCCACGAGTATCACGACCAGCTGAACCAGCCTCAGAACGGAATGAAGGACTCATAGCAGTAAAGTAGATTGGTAGGTCTTTACCGTCAAGGATTTCATCACGGTAGTAGTTTGTCAGAGGAACTTCTGCTGTAGGAATAAGGACATAATTGCTGTCGCTGAGTTCAAAAGTATCTTCCTTGAATTTTGGATATTGACCAGTTCCAAACATAGAATCATGGTTAACCATGTAAGGCGTGATGACTTCAGTATAGCCTTCTTTGCCATGTTCATCCAACATAAAGTTGTAGATGGCACGTTCCAAACGAGCACCGAGTCCTTTATAGAAGAGGAAACGAGCACCTGTTACCTTACCACCGCGTTCCCAGTCAAGGATACCAAGGTCTTCACCAAGATCCCAGTGAGCTTTTGGCTCGAAATCGAACTCGCGTGGAGTACCCCAACGGCGAACTTCCACATTGTCATCTTCGTCAGCCCCAACAGGAACGCTGTCAGCTGGGATGTTTGGAAGAGTAGTGGTAAATTCTGTTAATTTAGCATCGATTTCTGCCAATTCAGCATCCAAAGCTTTGACTTCAGCAGATAGGGTTTGCATAGCAGCAATCTTGTCATCTGCATTTTCCTTGTTGCGCTTAGCTTGGGCAATCTCAGCTGAAACTGTGTTGCGTTCTGCTTTTAAAGTTTCAACCTTGACCAAGATGTCACGACGTTTAGCATCGATTTCTTTCATCTCGTTCAAGACAGCAGCATCTACACCACGTGTAGCCAATTTTTCTGCGACAGCATCAAAGTCTGTACGAATACGTTTGATATCTAACATAAGAACTCCTTTATGAAAAAAGCACACCTGACAAAGCGTTGGAGTGGCAGGGCCACGGTTCCATCCAACTTCACAGGTGTGCACTTGATTGTGTATGCAATTGTTACTAACGGTAGAATTTCACCTATCCCTCCTATCTGCTCGCAGCACCCGCAGACTTTCTGAAAGAAGAAGATAACTTACTTATCCGTTGCTATGATTATACTAAAGTTTCTACTTTTTTGCAAATAGATTTTTAAATTTTTGACCAATGGTTTGAATCAGGGTTGGAAGCTTGACGACCTTGTCATTGCCCAGTTTTTCACGAGCAATTTTGAGAATGGCACCTGAGTCTTTTGAAGCAAAGAGGAATTTTCCTCTGTCTGTAAAGACTTCGAAGTGGCGACTGATTTTGCGACCAGTAACATTAGCTCCAATTTGGTTGATATGGCTCCAAGGAATCTGGATAAATTGTTCGACATTGACATCTGGGTAAAATTCCAGAGCCTGATCTCCAACAAGGAATTTCCCAACTTTCCCAGCTATAGAGAGGTAGGAAGTTCCGGTCGTATTGAGAAGCACTGTTTTGTTAAGAGATTGGGCCATGATTAGTCTTCCTTACTTTCACCGAAAAAGGCATTGTAGAGCGCTTTAATTGCTGCTTTTTCTTGGTCTTTATTGACAACAAACATGATAGAAACTTCACTAGAACCTTGAGACATCATCTGGATATTAATCTTGTTTTCAGATAGAGCACGTGTCGCAGTAGCAGTTACTCCGATATGACTCTTCATTTTTTCACCAACAATCATAATGATAGAAAGGTCGTGTTCGATTTCTGCATGGTCTACTTCAGCCTTTTGAACCAACTGACGAAGGATTTCTTCTTCCTTGATAGGAGTTAGTTCGCGAGAACGGAGGATGATTGAAAGATCGTCGATACCTGTTGGCATATGTTCCCAACCGATGTTAAGATCTTCAAGGATTTGAAGAACCTTGCGTCCAAATCCAACCTCACGGTTCATGAGGTATTTAGACATGTTGATGCTGACAAAGCCAGAGTCACCAGCAATTCCTACTACTGGGAATTCATCACTACTATGTTTTAGAACGATACGAGTACCTGGATGATCAGGATTGTTGGTATTCTTGATAACCAGAGGAATTTTTCCTCGGTAGGCAGGAAGAAGCGCTTCGTCATGAAGGACTGAGAATCCTGCATAGGCCAACTCACGCATTTCACGGTAGGTCAGCTCAGGGATTGAGTGTGGTTGGTGGATAATACCAGGGTGTGCTGCAAAGATACCATCAACATCCGTAAAGTTTTCATAGAGGTCTGCCTTAACACCGGCAGCAATGATAGAACCTGTAATGTCTGATCCTCCACGTGAGAAGGTACAGATCTGATTTTCCTTGGTAACACCAAAGAAACCAGGAATGACAAGGACTTCATTGGCATTTGTCAATTCCTCAATCTTGTCATAACTTGATGGAATGATGCGAGCGTGACCAGGTTCACTTGTGACTACAATACCAGCTTCTCTAGGGTGCACATAGCGTGCATCGATACCATTTTGATTAAAGTAGGCAGCAATCAATTTAGCATTGTTATTTTCACCGGCTGCTAGGAAAGTGTCGTAGAGAAATTCATTTTCTTCGATAGGAAGAGTAGCTAAGGCGCGAATACTTTTTGAAATTTTTTCTAAAACAGCTGGTTTAAGACCTAGTTCACTAACCATAGCAGCATAGCGGTCGATAATCCAGTTTTGGCTCTTGCTAATATCGTTACCAGCAACATAGTCGCGGTAGTATTTAATCAAGGCATCCGTAACCTTAGTATCTTCGGTATTGCGTTTCCCAGGTGCAGAAACAACTACAAAACGGCGCTCTGAATCGCTTTTTACGATGTTTAAAACTTTTTCTAATTGACTAGCAGAGGCAAGAGAGCTACCTCCAAATTTAACAACTTTCATAAGGACTCCTAAAGTAAGTATTTTATACGATTATAGCAGAAAGAAAGCCTTTTTTCAATGAAGAAAATAAGATGCGTTCTAGTATAAAGCGAGCCTTTTAAATCGGCTGAGACACTTTCAGTCGATTTTTTCTTGCTTTCTATTCCTAAAAAAGATATACTTTGAAAATAAAATAATTTAAATGGCATATAAAACAAAAAGGAGTCCTGATGGAACACATTATTTATCAGCTTGAAGAGGACTTGGCAATCCTTACCTTGAATCGTCCTGAGGTCGCGAATGGTTTTCATATCCCCATGTGTGAGGAGATTTTAGAAGCTCTGACTTTGGCAGAAGAGGATCCGGCTGTGCATTTTGTCTTAATCAATGCGAATGGCAAAGTTTTTTCAGTTGGGGGAGATTTAGTAGAGATGAAGCGGGCAGTGGATGAGGATGATATTCCATCATTGACGAAAATCGCAGAATTGGTCAATACTATTTCTTATAAAATCAAGCAAATTGCTAAACCTGTCTTGATGGAAGTTGACGGGGCTGTTGCAGGTGCCGCAGCGAATATGGCTGTTGCTGCAGATTTCTGTCTGGCAACGGATAAGGCTAAATTTATCCAAGCTTTTGTTGGAGTTGGCTTAGCTCCAGATGCAGGTGGGATTCATCTCTTGAGTCGTAGTATTGGTGTGACGCGTGCTGTTCAATTAGCTATGACAGGAGAAGCTTTAACAGCAGACAAAGCTTTAGAGTGGGGCCTAGTTTACCGTGTCTGTGAAGCTGATAAACTTGAAAAGACGAGAGAACAGCTTCTTAAAAAATTAAGACGTGGCTCAAGTAATTCCTATGCTGCCATTAAGAAGTTGGTTTGGGAGAGCCAATTCAAAGATTGGCAAGATTATGCTACTTTAGAACTGAACCTACAGGAATCACTAGCGAAAACAGAGGATTTCAAAGAGGGAGTTCGGGCTCATTCGGAAAGAAGACGACCTAAATTTACAGGAAAATAAAAAATACTTGCACCATTCTTTGAACTTTGATATAATTCTCTTGTCAAATGTTTTGATTCTAAAAGTTTTTTTGAAAAGGAGGGAAGGAAAGATTGGACTACCAACGAATTAATGAATATTTAACGTCTATATTTAACAATGTCCTCGTTATTGAGGAAGTTAGCTTGAGGGGTAGTCGTTTCAAGGATATCTCCATCAAAGAAATGCATACGATTGATGTGATTGGAAAAGTTCCAGATGTGACACCAAGTCAAGTGTCAAAAGAGTTGATGGTGACTCTTGGGACAGTTACGACTAGTTTGAATAATCTCGAACGCAAGGGTTACATTGAACGGATTCGCTCAGAACATGATCGACGTGTGGTACATCTGCATTTGACAAAGAAAGGTCGCTTGGTTCATAGGCTACATAAACGCTTCCACAAGGCCATGGTTGAAAAAATCATTGATGGTATGAGTAAGCAAGAAATGGAGGTTATGAGCAAAGGTTTGACTAATCTTTATCAATTTTTGGAGGATTTGAGATAATGGCTTTTGCAAAAATAAGCCAGGTTGCTCATTATGTGCCAGAGCAAGTGGTTACAAATCATGATTTGGCTCAGATTATGGATACCAATGATGAGTGGATTTCAAGTCGGACGGGAATACGACAAAGGCATATTTCAAGAACAGAATCTACTAGTGATTTGGCTACAGAGGTTGCTAAGAAACTGATTGCAAAAGCTGGAATCACAGGAGAAGAGCTGGATTTTATCATTCTAGCTACCATTACTCCAGATTCGATGATGCCCTCTACAGCTGCTCGTGTTCAAGCTAATATTGGTGCTAATAAGGCCTTTGCTTTTGACCTAACAGCGGCTTGCAGTGGATTTGTATTTGCTCTTTCAACTGCTGAAAAGTTTATCGCTTCTGGTCGCTTTCAAAAAGGCTTGGTGATTGGTAGTGAAACCCTCTCAAAAGCAGTCGATTGGTCAGACCGATCAACAGCTGTTTTGTTTGGAGATGGTGCTGGTGGTGTCTTGTTAGAAGCTAGCGAGCAAGAGCATTTCTTGGCAGAGAGTCTCAATAGTGATGGGAGTCGTAGCGAGTGTCTAACTTATGGACATTCAGGCTTGCATTCTCCGTTTTCAGATCAAGAAAGTGCAGATTCATTTTTGAAGATGGATGGGCGCGCAGTCTTTGATTTTGCTATTCGGGACGTAGCCAAGTCTATCAAGCAGACTATTGATGAATCTCCTATAGAGGCGACAAACTTGGATTATCTGCTACTTCATCAGGCTAATGACCGTATTTTGGATAAGATGGCTAGAAAAATCGGTGTTAACCGAGATAAAATTCCAGCCAATATGATGGAATATGGGAACACTAGTGCAGCCAGTATCCCGATTTTACTTTCAGAGTGTGTAGAACAAGGCCTCATCCGTTTAGATGGTAGCCAGACTGTTCTACTATCAGGCTTCGGTGGAGGCTTGACATGGGGCACGCTCATTCTTACAATTTAGGTAATCATGTGGTGAACACATTGTTATAAAAAACTATTTATTTTAAAGGAGTCCTATCATGGCAGTATTTGAAAAAGTACAAGAAATTATCGTTGAAGAACTTGGAAAAGACGCATCAGAAGTAACACTTGAATCAACTTTTGATGATTTGGACGCAGATTCATTGGACTTGTTCCAAGTAATCTCAGAAATCGAAGATGCTTTTGATATCCAAATCGAAGCAGAAGATGACTTGAAAACAGTTGGTGACTTGGTTGCCTACGTTGAAGAGCAAACAAAATAAGCAGAATATAAGATAGAAGGAGTAGGGAAACCCGCTCCCTCTTGTTTAGGCAATAGTTTGATTGTCAAATTATGACGGTATCGAACTATTACGTAAGCAAGAAACGATGGAGGCACTATGAAAACGCGTATTACAGAATTATTGAACATTGATTATCCTATTTTCCAAGGAGGAATGGCCTGGGTTGCTGATGGTGATTTGGCAGGGGCTGTTTCCAAGGCTGGAGGACTAGGGATTATCGGTGGGGGGAATGCCCCTAAAGAAGTTGTCAAGGCAAATATTGATAAAATCAAATCATTGACTGATAAACCCTTTGGTGTCAACATTATGCTTTTGTCTCCCTTTGTGGAAGATATTGTAGACCTCGTTATCGAGGAAGGGGTTAAGGTAGTTACAACAGGCGCAGGAAATCCAAGCAAATACATGGAGCGTTTCCATGAAGCTGGTATTACAGTTATTCCCGTTGTTCCAAGTGTTGCCCTAGCTAAACGCATGGAAAAAATCGGTGCGGACGCTGTTATTGCAGAAGGAATGGAAGCTGGGGGACACATTGGGAAATTAACAACCATGACCTTAGTGCGCCAGGTGGCTGCAGCTGTATCTATTCCTGTCATTGCTGCAGGAGGGATTGCAGATGGTGAAGGTGCTGCGGCTGGCTTTATGCTAGGTGCAGAGGCTATTCAGGTTGGAACTCGTTTTGTCGTTGCAAAAGAGTCTAATGCTCATCCAAATTACAAGGCGAAAATTTTAAAAGCTAGAGATATTGATACTACGATTTCAGCTCAACACTTTGGACATGCTGTTCGTGCGATTAAAAATCAGTTGACTCGTGATTTTGAACAAGCTGAAAAAGATGCTTTTAAACAAGAAAATCCAGATTTGGAAATTTTTGAACAAATGGGAGCGGGTGCTCTAGCCAAAGCGGTTGTTCACGGAGATGTGGATGGTGGATCTGTTATGGCAGGTCAAATTGCAGGCCTTGTTTCCAAAGAAGAAACCGTTGAAGAAATCCTAAAAGATTTGTATTACGGAGCAGCTAAGAAAATTCAAGAAGAAGCCTCTCGTTGGGCAGGAGTTGTAAGAAATGACTAAAACAGCCTTTTTATTTGCTGGCCAAGGTGCCCAGTATCTAGGTATGGGACGGGATCTCTATGATCACTACCCGATTGTCAAAGAAACGATTGATCAAGCGAGTCAGGTACTCGGTTATGATTTGCGTTATCTCATTGATACGGAAGAAGAAAAGCTCAATCAGACCCGCTATACGCAACCAGCTATTTTAGCGACTTCAGTTGCTATTTACCGTTTATTGCAAGAAAAGGGCTATCAGCCTGATATGGTTTCTGGTTTGTCTCTTGGAGAATACTCTGCCTTGGTGGCCAGCGGTACCTTGGATTTTGAAGATGCGGTTGCCTTGGTTGCTAAGCGTGGAGCCTATATGGAAGAAGCAGCCCCTGCTGGTTCTGGCAAGATGGTGGCAGTTCTCAATACACCAGTAGAGGTCATTGAGGAAGCCTGTCAAAAAGCTTCTGAACTTGGAGTGGTTACCCCTGCCAACTATAATACACCTGCACAAATCGTGATTGGTGGAGAAGTGGCTGCAGTTGACCGAGCTGTCGAACTCTTGCAGGAAGCAGGTGCCAAACGCTTGATTCCTCTCAAGGTGTCAGGTCCCTTTCATACCGCTCTCCTTGAGCCTGCTAGCCAGAAACTAGCTGAAACTCTGGCTCAGGCAAGTTTTTCAGATTTTACTTGTCCCCTAGTCGGCAATACAGAAGCTGCTGTTATGCAAAAAGAAGACATTGCTCAACTCTTGACGCGTCAGGTCAAGGAACCAGTTCGTTTCTATGAAAGTATTGCGGTTATGCAAGAAGCGGGCGTAACCAACTTTATCGAGATTGGACCGGGGAAAGTCTTGTCAGGATTTGTTAAAAAAATTGATAAGACAGCTAAACTAGCCAATGTTGAAGATCAGGCTAGTTTGGAAGATTTGCTAGAAAACAAGTAATCCCTTCTCCCATAAATACAAGAGGAAACAGGAGAAAAGAATGCAACTAAAAAATAAAAATATCTTTATTACAGGTTCGAGTCGTGGGATTGGTCTTGCCATTGCCCACAAGTTTGCTCAGGCAGGAGCCAACATTGCCTTAAACAGCCGTGGGACAATCTCAGAGGACTTGCTAGCCGAGTTTTCAAACTATGGTGTCAAGGTGGTTCCCATTTCAGGAGATGTATCAGATTTTGCAGACGCTAAGCGTATGGTTGATCAAGCTATTGCAGAGCTGGGTTCAGTAGATGTTTTGGTCAACAATGCAGGAATTACACAAGATACCCTAATGCTCAAGATGACAGAAGCGGATTTTGAAAAAGTGCTCAAGGTTAACCTGACTGGTGCCTTTAACATGACACAATCAGTCTTGAAACCGATGATAAAAGCTAGAGAAGGTGCTATCATTAATATGTCTAGTGTTGTTGGTTTGATGGGAAATATCGGTCAAGCTAACTATGCAGCTTCTAAGGCTGGTTTGATTGGTTTTACCAAGTCTGTGGCGCGTGAAGTGGCCAATCGCAATATCAGGGTTAATGCTATTGCACCTGGAATGATTGAGTCCGATATGACAGCTGTTCTATCAGACAAGGTAAAAGATGCCATGCTGGCACAAATTCCTATGAAAGAATTTGGGCAGGCAGAGCAGGTTGCAGATTTGACAGTATTTTTAGCAGGCCAAGATTATCTAACTGGTCAAGTGGTTGCCATTGATGGTGGCTTAAGTATGTAGCAGAAGCTAGAGGTAAAAAAGATGAAACTAAATCGCGTAGTAGTAACAGGTTATGGAGTAACATCTCCAATCGGAAATACACCAGAAGAATTTTGGAATAGTTTGACAACTGGAAAAATCGGAATTGGTCCAATTACAAAATTTGATCATAGTGACTTTGATGTGCATAATGCAGCAGAAATCCAAGATTTTCCTTTTGATAAATACTTTGTAAAGAAAGATACCAATCGTTTCGATAACTACTCTTTGTATGCCTTGTACGCAGCCCAAGAAGCTGTCAATCACGCAGGTCTTGATGTAGAGGCCCTTGATAAAGATCGTTTTGGTGTTATCGTGGCCTCTGGTATTGGTGGAATCAAGGAAATTGAAGATCAAGTGCTTCGTCTAAATGACAAAGGACCAAAACGTGTGAAACCATTGACCCTTCCAAAAGCCTTGCCAAATATGGCTTCAGGAAATGTTGCTATGCGTTTTGGAGCAAACGGTGTTTGTAAATCCATCAATACTGCCTGCGCTTCATCAAATGACGCGATTGGGGATGCCTTCCGCTCAATTAAGTTTGGCTTCCAAGATGTCATGTTGGTAGGTGGGTCAGAAGCTTCTATTACACCTTTTGCTATTGCTGGTTTCCAAGCCCTAACTGCTCTCTCAACTACAGAGGACCCAACTCGTGCTTCCATTCCATTTGATAAGGACCGTAATGGTTTTGTCATGGGTGAAGGTTCTGGGATGTTAGTTCTTGAAAGCCTTGAACACGCTGAAAAACGTGGAGCTACTATCCTTGCTGAAGTGGTTGGTTACGGAAATACTTGTGATGCCTACCATATGACTTCTCCTCATCCAGAAGGTCAAGGAGCTATCAAAGCCATCAAACTAGCCTTGGAGGAAGCTGAGATTTCTCCAGAGCAAGTAGCCTATGTCAATGCTCACGGAACGTCAACTCCTGCTAATGAAAAAGGAGAAAGTGGTGCGATCGTGGCTGTTCTTGGTAAGGAAGTACCTGTATCATCAACCAAATCATTCACAGGACATTTGCTGGGTGCTGCAGGTGCAGTAGAAGCTATCGTCACAATCGAGGCTATGCGTCATAACTTTGTACCAATGACAGCTGGAACAAGTGAAGTATCAGATTATATCGAAGCCAATGTCGTTTATGGACAAGGCTTGGAGCAAGAAATTCCATATGCCATTTCAAATACTTTTGGTTTTGGTGGCCACAATGCAGTTCTTGCTTTCAAACGTTGGGAGAATAAATAAGTATGAATTTAAACGATATTAAAGACTTGATGGCCCAATTTGACCAGTCAAGTTTGAGAGAATTTTCTTATAAAAATGGGACGGATGAGTTGCAGTTTAGCAAGAATGAAGCTAGACTGGTGTCTGAAGTTGCATCTCAAGCCGCTCCAGCGCCTGTTCTAGCAACACCAAGTCCAGTAGCTCCTACATCTGCTCCAGTAGAAACTGTAATAGAAGAAACTTCGTCATCAGCAGAAGCAAGCGTAGCTGCTGAGGGAGATGTTGTAGAGAGTCCACTTGTTGGGGTGGCTTACTTGGCTGCTGGTCCAGATAAACCTGCCTTTGTAACAGTTGGTGATAGTGTTAAAAAAGGTCAAACATTGGTGATTATCGAAGCCATGAAAGTCATGAATGAAATTCCAGCACCTAAGGATGGTGTGGTAACGGAAATTCTCGTTTCTAACGAAGAAATGGTTGAGTTTGGTAAAGGATTGGTACGTATCAAATGATCGATATTCAAGGAATCAAAGAAGCCCTTCCCCACCGTTATCCTATGCTACTAGTAGACCGTGTCTTGGAAGTGCGCGAGGACACCATTGTTGCCATCAAAAATGTGACCATCAATGAGCCCTTCTTTAATGGTCATTTCCCTCAATACCCTGTCATGCCAGGTGTTCTGATTATGGAAGCCTTGGCGCAAACAGCTGGTGTATTGGAGTTATCAAAACCTGAAAATAAGGGGAAACTGGTCTTTTACGCTGGTATGGATAAGGTTAAATTCAAGAAGCAAGTTGTACCAGGCGACCAATTGCTTATGACAGCGACTTTTGTAAAACGTCGTGGCACCATTGCTGTGGTTGAAGCAAAGGCTGAAGTGGATGGCAAGCTTGCGGCCAGTGGTACTCTTACCTTTGCAATAGGGAACTAAGGAGGTTCTCCATGTTTCGAAAAATTTTAATTGCCAATCGTGGTGAAATTGCGGTTCGTATTATCCGTGCGGCGCGTGAATTGGGGATTGCAACGGTGGCGGTTTATTCAACTGCTGATAAGGAAGCCCTGCATACGCTTTTGGCAGATGAAGCAGTTTGTATCGGTCCTGGTAAGCCTACAGAGTCTTATCTCAATATTAATGCGGTTCTATCAGCTGCAGTCTTGACTGAGGCAGAAGCCATTCACCCAGGTTTCGGATTTCTCAGTGAAAATTCCAAATTTGCAACCATGTGTGAAGAAGTTGGTATCAAGTTTATCGGTCCATCTGGTCATGTCATGGATATGATGGGAGATAAAATCAATGCGCGTGCTCAGATGATTAAAGCAGGCGTGCCTGTCATTCCAGGTTCAGATGGAGAAGTGCATAACTCTGAGGAAGCTTTGATTGTTGCTGAAAAAATTGGCTACCCTGTTATGCTCAAGGCTTCAGCAGGTGGAGGTGGTAAAGGGATTCGTAAGGTTGAAAAACCAGAAGACCTCGTTTCCGCCTTTGATACTGCTTCAAGTGAAGCCAAGGCCAATTATGGCAATGGTGCCATGTACATAGAACGGGTTATCTATCCAGCTCGTCACATCGAGGTTCAAATCCTAGGAGATGAGCATGGACATGTGATTCACTTGGGGGAACGGGATTGTTCTCTTCAACGGAATAACCAAAAGGTTTTGGAAGAAAGTCCTTCGATTGCAATCGGAAAAACGCTGCGCCATGAAATTGGTGCTGCGGCTGTTCGAGCGGCAGAGTCTGTTGGTTATGAAAATGCAGGGACCATTGAGTTTCTTCTTGATGAAGCCAGTGGTAAATTCTATTTCATGGAAATGAATACACGTGTTCAGGTAGAGCATCCAGTAACAGAATTTGTTTCAGGTGTGGATATCGTTAAGGAACAAATTCGCATTGCGGCAGGTCAGCCCCTGTCTGTGAAGCAAGAAGATATTGTTCTGCGTGGTCATGCCATCGAGTGTCGGATCAATGCAGAAAACCCAGCCTTCAACTTTGCTCCAAGTCCAGGTAAGATTACCAATCTCTATCTGCCAAGTGGAGGAGTAGGCTTGCGCGTGGATTCAGCAGTTTATCCAGGTTATACCATTCCGCCTTATTATGATAGTATGATTGCTAAAATCATCGTTCACGGTGAAAATCGTTTTGATGCCTTGATGAAAATGCAACGAGCCCTCTATGAACTAGAGATAGAGGGGGTGCAGACCAATGCAGATTTCCAGCTTGACCTCATTTCAGATCGTAATGTCATTGCTGGAGATTATGATACTTCCTTCTTGATGGAAACCTTCTTACCTAAATATCAAGAAAAAGAATAAAATGACTTCAAGAGTTTAAACCGAAAAGGGGAATCAATGGCTCTATTTAGTAAAAAAGATAAGTATATTCGAATCAATCCCAATCGTTCGGTTAGGGAAAAACCTCAAGCTAAGCCAGAGGTTCCAGATGAATTATTCTCCCAGTGTCCAGGCTGTAAGCATACCATTTATCAGAAGGATCTGGGAAGTGAGCGTATCTGTCCACATTGTAACTACACCTTTCGTATTTCTGCCCAAGAACGCTTGGCTTTGACGATTGATATGGGAACCTTCAAGGAATTGTTTACAGGAATTGAAAGCAAGGATCCCTTGCATTTCCCTGGTTATCAAAAGAAACTAGCGACTATGCGTGAAAAAACAGGTCTGGATGAAGCCGTTGTGACTGGAACAGCTCTTATAAAAGGTCAGACTGTGGCTCTTGGGATTATGGATTCTAACTTTATCATGGCTTCTATGGGTACGGTTGTAGGTGAAAAAATCACTCGTTTGTTTGAGTATGCGACTGTCGAACAATTGCCAGTTGTTCTCTTCACAGCCTCTGGTGGGGCCCGTATGCAGGAAGGAATCATGAGTCTCATGCAGATGGCCAAGATTTCTGCAGCAGTTAAACGCCATTCAAATGCTGGTCTCTTTTATCTGACCATTTTGACAGATCCAACGACAGGTGGAGTAACAGCTTCTTTCGCTATGGAAGGAGATATCATCCTAGCTGAACCACAGAGTTTAGTTGGTTTTGCCGGGCGTCGCGTCATTGAAAATACGGTTCGTGAAAGCTTACCTGAGGATTTCCAAAAGGCAGAATTCCTACTGGAACATGGCTTTGTAGATGCTATTATCAAAAGAAGAGATTTGCCAGATACGATTGCTAGCCTAGTCAGATTGCACGGAGGGGGTCCTAGATGAATATTGCAAAAATAGTCAGAGAAGCGCGTGAGCAGAGTCGCTTGACAACCTTGGACTTTGCAACAGGCATTTTTGATGAATTTATCCAATTACACGGTGACCGTTCTTTTCGTGACGATGGTGCAGTTGTTGGTGGTATCGGCTGGCTTGGGGACCAAGCTGTAACAGTGGTTGGTATCCAAAAAGGAAAGAGTTTACAAGATAACCTCAAGCGAAATTTTGGTCAACCGCATCCAGAAGGCTACCGCAAGGCCCTACGTTTGATGAAACAGGCTGAAAAGTTTGCTCGTCCAGTTGTGACCTTTATCAATACTGCAGGTGCTTATCCTGGTGTGGGAGCGGAAGAACGTGGTCAGGGAGAAGCTATTGCTCGCAATCTCATGGAAATGAGTGACCTGAAAGTTCCGATTATCGCCATCATTATAGGTGAAGGTGGTTCAGGCGGGGCTCTGGCTCTAGCAGTCGCAGACCGTGTCTGGATGCTGGAAAATTCTATCTATGCCATTCTCAGCCCAGAAGGCTTTGCTTCCATTCTATGGAAGGACGGCACTCGTGCCATGGAAGCGGCAGAACTGATGAAAATCACTTCGCATGAGCTGCTAGAAATGGATGTGGTGGATAAGGTGATTTCTGAAACGGGACTTTCTAGCAAAGAACTGATTAAGAGTGTCAAAAAAGAACTCCAAGCTGAGGTAGCTTTACTTTCACAAAAACCTCTAGAAGAGCTGTTGGAAGAACGTTATCAACGATTTAGAAAATACTAATATAAAAACTAGAACTGGCAGTCAGTTCTAGTTTTTATGTGGTTCTTACTCTGTACAGAGGGGAAAGTCAAAAGGTGCTTGGAAGACCAAACACCTTTTCGATTATTCATTTTCTTCAGTTACAAATTGACTAAGCAGTCCATTGATAAAACGGGCTGATTTTTGATCTGAAAAATTCTTAGCAAGTTCAATAGCTTCATTGACTGCTACCAGCTGAGGTGTATCAAATGATGTGATTTCAAAGATACCTAAGCGTAGTAAGTTTTTTTCGACCAAGGTCAATCGTTCAACTGTCCAGCCTGACTTGAGGTGCTGGTTGATTTGTTTATCCAACTCGTCTTTTTGAGCTTGAACGCCAGAAACCAAGTTCAGAAGAAAGGCAGGGATTTGCACATCTGCATCTTCACGGTCATGCGTGTAGGCAAAGTGGCAAGCTGTTTCCACATCTGTTCCGAATTCAAGGCTTATAAGAGCTTGAAAAGCGCATTTACGAAGTTCACGTCTAGATTCTAATAATGGACTAGTCATTGAGGAAGTCCTCGTTAAATAGATCTTTCAACTCAGGTTTTGGTGTTTTATCTGGAACGATTCCTGCAACATGGATGTTGACAGCAGCAAGTTCCACATCAGCCATATCTCGGACAGCATCTTTGACCGCTTTTTGAATAGCAAGAGCAACTTTTGGTACTTTTACACCGTACTCAAGATAGAGATAAATGTCAGCAGTTAGTTCTTCGTTGCTTTCTTTTAAGTAGACGCCACGACCAAGAGAGAGTTTTGATAGGGTATCAGATACGGATTTATTTGAAAATGAGTGGACACCATCAACTTTAGCAGTTGCGATGGCAATGATTTTTTCAAGTACACGTGGAGCGATAACGATTTCGCCAAATTGTTCTTCAATTCCCATAGAATGACCTCTTTCTAGAGATTAGGCACGAGAAACGTAAGTTCCTTCTGCAGTGTTGATGATCAATTTTTGTCCAGCTTCGATGAAGTCAGGAACGTTGACAACAAGTCCAGTTTCCATAGTCGCTGGTTTACCAGAACCTGTAACAGTAGCACCTTTGATAGATGGTTGTGTTTCAGCGACTGTCAATTCAACAGTAGTTGGTACAGTTACACCGATTACTTCAGTTCCGTAGAATTGGATTTTTACATCAGAGTTTTCAAGGATGTAAAGCAATTCATTTTCAACGTTTACGACTGGGATTTCGTATTGGTCGTAAGTTTCAGTATTCATGAAGTAGGCAGTTTCATCCATCTTGTACAAGTATTGAGCTGGAACAGTTTCGATAATAGCTTGTTCGAATTTTTCTTCTGGACGGTAGCTTGTGTCAAATGTAGAACCAGTACGGACATCACGTAATTTCATACGCATGATTGTGTTTCCTTTACCTGGTTTGTGGTGGCTAGCTTCCAAAACGCGGATTAATTTTCCGTCTGCAGTTTCAAATGTCATACCAGCTTTCAATTTGCTTGCTTCAATCATGTTTTTACCTCTTTAATAAATATTATTACTCTTCATTTTACCATAAAATCTTCTGGAAATAAAGCCAAAATAGTTAATGGGATTTGGTAAGAGCGAAAAAACCAACCTCAAGGCTGGTTTCTTTTATATATTAATCTTCTTTCAACTTTGCCAATTCCTGGGCAAGCAGCTTAAGGGCGACTTGTGGGTTGGCTTGGCCTTTGGTTGCTTTCATAAGGAAGCCTGTGAAGGCCTTATCTGCGTTGCGTTTGCCTGACTTGAAGTCGACAACTGCGGCTTCGTTATCCGCAAAGACTTGGTGGATGATTGGAATCAAGACATCTGGATCTGAGATTTGAACCATACCTGCTTTTTCCACGTATTCACGCGCGCCACCGCCATTTTTAGCCAGGTGGACAAAGACTTTCTTGGCAATCTTAGAAGAGATAGTACCGTCTTCGATGATGGCAATCATTTCAACCAAGTTTTCTGGTGTCAATTCGATTTGTTCTAGTGTCTTGCCTTCAGCGTTCAAGAACTGAGCGACTTCCCCTTGGAGCCAGTTAGAGACTTGTTTGGCATCACCACCAAGAGCAACAGCTTTTTCAAAGAAGTCAGAAGTGACTTTATTTGCAGTCAACTGGCTAGCATCGTAGTCTGACAAGCCGAGGTCAGAGACGTAGCGAGCACGGCGTTCTTTTGGAAACTCTGGCAATTCAGTACGCATTTCCTCAATCCACTCATCTGAGATTTCAAAAAGAGGTAGGTCTGGCTCTGGGAAGTAGCGGTAGTCTGCAGCACCTTCCTTAACACGCATGAGGATGGTTGCCTTGTTGGCTTCATCGTAACGGCGTGTTTCCTGGCGGATTTGACCACCTGAACGAAGGATTTCGGCTTGACGTTGAACTTCGTATTCAAGACCTTTGCGAACGTTTGAGAAGGAGTTGAGGTTCTTCAACTCTGTCTTGGTACCGAATTTCTCTTGACCATACGGACGAAGAGAGATATTGGCATCCACACGCATAGAACCTTCTTCCATCTTAACGTCAGAAATGCCAGCGTACTGGATGACCTCCTTGAGGGCAGTTAGGTAAGCGTAGGCTTCTTCTGGTGAACGCATATCGGCTTCAGATACAATTTCGATCAATGGCACCCCTTGGCGGTTGAGGTCAACATAAGAGTAGCCATCTGTACCGTGGGTGTTTTTACCAGCGTCTTCTTCTAGGTGGGCACGTTCGATACCGATTTTCTTAGTCGTACCATCTTCTAGTTCCACTTCAATCCAGCCCTTGTAGCCGATTGGCTCATCAAACTGAGAAATTTGGTAGGCTTTGGGATTATCAGGGTAGAAGTAGTTTTTGCGGTCAAAGTGCATCTTTTTGTGGATGTCCATGTTGAGGGCAAGAGCAGTCTTGATACCGGCATCGACAACACCTTTGTTGAGAACCGGAAGTACTCCTGGGAAAGACCAGTCAATCACGTTGGTGTTGGCATTTTGGTCATTTCCAAAGTGGGCAGAAGTAGGTGAGAAGATTTTTGAATTGGTGTTGAGCTCTACGTGGACTTCAAGTCCAATGACTGTTTCAAAGTTCATTAGTTGTCACCTCCAAAAATCACGGGTTGTTGTTTGTGGTAGTCTGTTGTTGCCTCAAAAGCAGCAGCAGCTTGGTAAATGGTTTCCTCAGAGTATTTAGGGCCAATCAATTGTAGTCCGACAGGTAGTCCTTGAGAGAATCCAGCTGGAATCGAAATTCCTGGGAGACCTGCCAAGTTGACTGGGATGGTCAAGAGGTCAGCCAAGTACATAGCAACTGGATCGTGGTTGAGTGAGTCCAAGTCATAAGCAACACTTGGAGCAGTTGGACCCAAAATCAAGTCGTAATCCGCGAAGACTTTTTCGAAATCTTGAATGATGAGTGTACGAACCTGACCAGCTTTCTTGTAGTAGGCATCGTAGTAACCTGATGAAAGGCTGAAAGTACCCAGCATGATACGACGTTTCACTTCTTCACCAAAACCTTGGCTACGGCTGTGGACATAGATTTCATCAAGGTTGGTTGCATCTTCTGCGCGGTAGCCATAACGGATACCGTCAAAGCGTTGCAAGTTTGATGAAGCTTCAGATGAAGCGATGATGTAGTAAACGGCAACACCGTATTTAGAGTGAGGAAGGCTGACTTCTTCAACGATAGCACCAAGTTTTTCAAAGTGCTTAGCAGAATTAAGAATGGTTTCCTTAACCTCTGGGTCAATCCCTTCGCCAAGATATTCTTTAGGCAAAGCAATTTTCATGCCCTTGATGTCTTGACCGATTTTTGAAGTAAAGTCGGCGATTCGGACAGGAGCTGAAGTAGAGTCTTTGGCATCTTCGCTGGCAATAGCGTTGAGCAAGAGAGCATTTTCCTTAACAGTAGGAGCGAAAGGTCCAATCTGGTCTAATGAGCTACCAAAGGCAATGAGACCGAAACGTGAAACTGTTCCGTAGGTTGGTTTGAGACCAACGATTCCGTTGAAGGCAGCAGGTTGGCGGATAGAACCACCAGTATCAGAACCAAGTGACAAGCGAACTTGGCCTGAAGCTACAGCTGCAGCTGAACCACTTGATGAGCCACCAGGAACCTTGCTTTGATCCCAAGCATTTTTAGTGGCACCATAGTGCGAAGTCTCACCTGAACCACCCATGGCAAACTCGTCCATGTTAGTTTTCCCTACGACAATCATGCCTTTCGCTTTTGCATTGGCAACGGCTGTCGCATCAAAAATTGGCTCGTAGTTATAGAGCATTTTTGAGGCAGCAGTTGTGAGAATGCCGTCTGTAGAGATGTTATCCTTAACTGCAAGTGGAATTCCTGAAAGGACATTATCAGCATCGATTCCAGCTTCATCAATAGCTTTAGCTTGAGCAAGGGCTTGCTCCTCAGCGATGGTAACAAAAGCGTTAATAGCTGTTTCGCGAGACTTGATATCTTCAAGCGTAGCTTGTGTTAATTCAGTTGCTGAAATTTCCTTAGAGACAAGGAGATTGTGCAAGTCTTCAATGGTTTTATTGTTGAAAGTCATTAGGCATCTCCTCCATCGTCTAGGATAGCTGGTACCTTGATATAGTAGTTGTCTTTTTCAGGTACGTTTTTAAACAAGCGATCACGGTCTGTTCCTTCTTCGGCCACATCAGGGCGGAGTACAGTCTTGCGGTCAGCCATGGTTGTAGTAGGTGCAACACCAGTTGTGTCAACTTCGCCCAGCAATTCAACCATGTCTACAATCTTGGACAAGGTAGTTGCAAAGGCAGCAGTTTCTTCTTCAGAGAATCTTAATTTTGAAAGATTGGCAACGTGTGTTACCTCTTCTTGCGTAATTTTCATCTTGCATCCTTTCGTGAAATGATGATTTTGAGTCTGTTCTATTTTACCATATTTTCCTATAAATAAGGGAGCCAAACTGAAAAGAAATAGAAATTGAAAAATCGTTTTTAATTCGCTATAATAGTTAAACTAGAAAAAAGAAAAAATAAGAGTTAGGATAGAAACATGTTCCATCAATTTATCACCAGAACTCAGACAGTCCCTCCTCCCATTTCACTTTTTTGGTATGGGGTCATGATGCTGGTCTTAATGCTTTGTATTTATGGGGCACTTGCTTATCACAAAAATCCGAAATTTGTATACTTGTTTAAGGGGATTCAGATCCTCCAGTTGCTAGCACTCTATAGTTGGTATGTTGGTTTTGGGATTCCCTTTTCTAATAGTCTCCCATTTTATCATTGCCGTTTAGCTATGTTTGCTGTGGTTTTCTTGCCTGATAAATGGAAAAGTAAGCAGTACTTTGCCCTCTTAGGAGCAAGTGGAGCTGTCTTTGCACTGGTTTACCCAGTTTTTGACCCCTATGACTTCCCCCATATTACCAGTTTTTCATTTTTGATTGGGCACTATGCCCTTCTAGTGAATTCCTTGGTCTACTTGATGAATCACTATGACAAGAGCCTACTCAAGAAGTATATGATTGTAGTCTATACCTTTATCCTCAATCTCTTTCTAGTTGGGGTTAATCAGGTGACTGGTGGGAATTATGGCTTGTTAAATAAGACACCTTTTATTCCTGATGCCCCCCTATGGCTAAAGTACCTACTTGTGTCCGTCATCCTTTCACTGGCTCTGGTTCTTTTTGATATCTTGTTCAAAAAACGGTGGAAAAAGAGAAACCAGGTGAAATCAGTGCTCTAGCTAACTTTTTTCATCGGATGAGCAATTGAAAAACTACTCAAAATCCGATATAATGGAGTGTTGAAAGGAATGGTAAAATCCAATGTAAAAATCATTCTTAGCTATTGAAACAAGAAAAATAGAGAATCAAAGAAAGAGAACTTATGAATATTCAAGAAGAAATTAAGAAACGTCGTACTTTTGCCATCATCTCCCACCCGGACGCGGGGAAAACAACCATCACCGAGCAGTTACTCTACTTTGGGGGCGAGATTCGTGAGGCTGGTACCGTAAAAGGGAAGAAAACAGGGACTTTTGCCAAGTCTGACTGGATGGATATCGAGAAGCAACGTGGGATTTCGGTGACTTCATCTGTTATGCAGTTTGACTACGATGGTAAGCGCGTGAATATCCTCGACACACCAGGGCATGAGGACTTCTCAGAAGATACCTATCGTACCTTGATGGCGGTGGATGCTGCGGTCATGGTTGTGGACTCTGCCAAGGGTATTGAGGCGCAAACCAAGAAATTGTTTGAGGTTGTCAAACATCGTGGCATTCCCGTCTTTACCTTTATGAACAAGCTGGACCGTGACGGTCGTGAGCCACTGGACCTCTTGCAAGAATTGGAAGAAGTCTTGGGTATTGCAAGTTATCCGATGAACTGGCCAATCGGTATGGGGAAAGCTTTTGAAGGGCTTTATGACCTCTATAACCAACGCTTGGAACTTTATAAAGGGGATGAGCGTTTTGCCAGTTTAGAAGATGGGGACAAGCTTTTTGGTAGCAATCCTTTCTACGAGCAAGTCAAGGATGATATTGAGCTTTTAAATGAAGCTGGGAATGAGTTTTCAGAGGAAGCTATTCTGGCTGGAGAATTGACGCCAGTCTTCTTTGGTTCAGCTTTGACAAACTTTGGTGTTCAAACCTTCCTTGAAACCTTCCTCAAGTTTGCTCCAGAACCACATGGTCACAAGAAAACAGATGGTGAAATTGTGGATCCTTATGACAAGGATTTCTCAGGATTTGTCTTTAAGATCCAAGCCAACATGGACCCTCGTCACCGTGACCGTATCGCCTTTGTCCGGATCGTATCAGGTGAATTTGAGCGTGGCATGAGTGTCAACCTGCCTCGTACTGGTAAGGGGGCTAAATTGTCTAATGTTACTCAGTTTATGGCAGAAAGTCGTGAGAATGTGACCAATGCCGTGGCAGGTGATATTATCGGTGTTTACGATACAGGTACTTATCAAGTTGGGGATACCTTAACAGTTGGAAAAAACAAGTTTGAATTTGAACCACTGCCAACTTTTACACCTGAAATTTTCATGAAAGTTTCTGCTAAGAATGTCATGAAGCAAAAATCCTTCCACAAGGGGATTGAGCAATTGGTGCAAGAAGGAGCCATTCAGCTTTATAAGAATTACCAAACAGGCGAGTATATGCTAGGCGCTGTAGGTCAACTCCAGTTTGAAGTCTTTAAGCACCGCATGGAAGGCGAGTACAATGCAGAAGTGGTTATGAGCCCAATGGGTAAAAAGACCGTTCGCTGGATCAAGCCTGAGGACTTGGATGAACGAATGTCATCAAGCCGCAATATCTTGGCTAAAGACCGTTTTGACCAACCAGTCTTCCTCTTTGAAAATGACTTTGCCCTTCGTTGGTTTGCAGATAAGTATCCAGACGTAGAGTTGGAAGAGAAGATGTAACTCAGTACCAACAATTGGAACTAAAGTTCCTAATTGTTGGACGCTAGTCGCTATTTGGCGAACTAGCTAACTGCCTTACTAACTACGTTTGGCAAATGAAATCGATTTGCCAAACTCCGTGTCGTAGTTCAGTAAATGTATTTGATTGTGTAACAATCTAAGTAACTAACGCCAAGTTTCTATGGAACTTGGCTAGGCGCTCCACTAGTAAAGTTTTACGAATATTATTGATTCGTAAAACTCAGTATCGTAATCTAATAATAGGTAATCGCTATGGCGGTATACCTAAACACTTCACTAGGAAAAATCTACGAATATTATTGATTCGTGGATTTTTCCGTCGTAACTGGTAGGAAGTAGTTTAGCTAACTGCCTTACTAACTACGTTTGGCAAATGGAATCGATTTGCCAAACTCCGTGTCGTAGTTTAACAATCGGTTTACCTAAATGCTTTTCTGTCGTGACGGGGAGATAATGGCCTAGCTAACTAGAAAAAACATCAATAGAATGCCCATGATTATAACCTAATTGTGGGCATTTTTGATAGGAGTTACAGAGGAGAATCGAGTTGATTCGAAGCAATTTTTTATGAAAATCTATTGTCACAAGATGTACTTCGATAGTATTTTTTGCATTACATTATGAATTTATCAATGAAACATGAATAGTCAAGTTTTTATATTTTGTTTATATAATATGTTAAAAATCCGAACGTTATATACTTTTTACTACTAAAATAAATTTAGCTATATATATTTTAAAAAGTTATTTGAGGCTTTTTATACAAAGGTATTAGATGTTGTTAGAGAATTTATAAATGGTTCGATATTTCAAAATATTTGAATGGTAATATTATATAAAAATATATCAAATTTCTTGACAAGCGTTTGCATTTAAAGTATACTTTAAAGGTATGATTAAAATAGGGTGGATTGTCCACTTTTGGTATGTAGGGAAAGGGTAAAACATGTTTTTTAGACGTCAAAAAGGTGAGTATAGAGAAACCGATCGAGTGACGCGGTATAAGTTAATCAAATCAGGAAAACATTGGTTGCGAGCTTCAACCTCTCTTTTTGGTTTATTCAAGGTCTTGCGGGGTGGTGTAGATATGACTCAAGTCATGACAGAAGTAGTAGAGGATAAAGTGAATCCTTCTATTTCAGGTTTGGATATTATCAAGGGGCTTGCCGCCACAGGGGCTGTTTTAGGTGGTAGTGTTGCTACTCAAACAAAAGTATTTGCAAATGAAACAGTAGCAGTGGAAAAAACGCTGGAAAATCCAGATCTTTTAGTTACAAATGATACAGTAGTTTTGGGTACGACATCTCTAAGTAACTCGGAAAATTCTGCTAGCTTGTCTACTTCTATGAGTGAAAGCGCTTCGATTTCAGAATCAGCTTCTACTAGCACCTCAGCTAGTACCTCAGCCAGCACTTCAGCAAGTGCTTCCGCTAGTACGTCAGTTAGTGCCTCAGCTAGCACATCATCTTCAGCTAGCACTAGCGCTTCAGATTCCGCTAGTGCGTCAACTAGTTTAAGTCAATCTGCTAGCCAAACAAGTAGTGTGTCAATATCTGTAGGAGCTTCCTCAGAAAAAACTGTATCTGAAATTCAAGATGAGAAGAAAGCATCGACTCAAAATGAATCAAAGGTTGACAAGATTGATTCATCAATTTTGAAGCCTGCTACTATTGAGTCAAACACTGTTAAAACAAATTCAGATACAACAAGTTTAGTGGGAGCGACAGCTGCAACCTTGTCATCTGTAGAAGCCTCTGTAAAGAAAAATGAAGAAAATCGCAAGAAGTTAACCAAGCTTTCAGCTGAAATGGGCGAATACCTAGCGAAGGCTGCTGGTTTACCAAACACTGATTCTGCAATTACTAAGGTAAATGCAGCAGTGACAGCTATTGAAAAAGCCTTGGCAGATCCAACGAGTGACTGGGCAGAGGTGGTGCAAAAAGCGACTCAAGCTCGTAATTCCATTGTCAATGCTGTTTTAAGAGCGCAATCAGGTGCGCGTGATGCCCGTAATGGCCAAGCCATGTTGCGCGATGCTTCCCTTCGTGCAAGTTGGGCTCCTTCTCAGAATGACGGGCGTATGACGGTAAGTAGTCCAGTTGCTACTTTTGATAAAGCTACTGGTATCGCGACTTACACCATGAATGTTCAGGCGAGTAGTGCTTTGCACAATGTTGGTGTTAAGATAAATGTCGGCCGAGGAGGTCATGTCCAAAGTGCAACATTTAATGGCAACTCTATGGAGAAAACCTACACTCAGGGTTCCGAAATTGTTTATAATTACAGACATGGACAAAATAGAAACTTAAGTGGTAGGATTGAAGTCAGAGTTAAATACGATAACAATGTGCCGACTGCGACTGCAGATATGCAAGTTCAGGTTAGCTCAGCTCCTATCGGGCAAAATACTCAAGGGAATGCTTCTACAGTTCAATCGGCAAGTGTTCCAACGGGGTATACTGCATCAAAACCAACACCACCACCTTCTGTGAGTAAATCAGGTCCAATTATCCAGAATAATAATGGAACTCATTTTGATGTTTATAATGATGATTATTTCGTTCATGAGCTTCCTATTTTAAAAAATGGAGCTAGTATCCGCCAATACGGAATTATCAAGCAGGATGCTATTCCTGGAGTCACTTATGGCGGACAATTGATGGGTCAAGAAATAAATCGACCTAATCCGAGATATAATCCTTACGTTCCTAGTACTGGAAGCCCTTGGTTAAATCAAACAAAGGAAATTAAAGATATTGGAACGGGTATATCAGGTACTGTAGGTAACGGTGAGGCATCCGCTGTAGTAGGAAAAACCTATAGCTATAGTATTGGTGCAGTTGATTGGGGAAATAAATCCTCTGAGGCTACTCTTACCTATACTATCAAGGGATTCAACGAGCGCCATGATGTCCAAAGTGGAGATGTTGTTCAAGTTAAGGATTTGGAGCATCTAACACAGCAAGAAATTGGAGAAGTTTATAATAACTTCATTAATAATGCAACCAATAAACGTGATTTACTATCTAATCAAGATCTCGCTAAGACAGGAGTCCGGCCAAATGTGACTTCAGATGCAAATGGTACCGTTTTAACCTTCCCAGGTACTAGAGCTAAAATAGAAGTTTCAACAAATGGTACGATAACCGTTACCTATCGTGATGGTACCACAAGTACTATCAATGCTGCCTTGGAGAAATACAATCCAATTGCCAAAGTCCCTAAAGTCTATACCTATATTGGTGAGCAGGCTGGTGACTTGGCGGATGCAAGTAACTTTATCCAGCGTGCTAACGGTAAAGCATTCCCTAATGGAACAAATATCACTTGGAAACAAGGGGCAGGAATTAATACATCAGAGACAGGTTCTAAACAAGCTATTGCCCATATCGAATATCCAAATGGTGGAAGCGAAGATGTTACTGTAGATTATGAAGTTCTGGCGACAATTAAACCTAAAGGTCCAGTAAATGATATTCAAGGAACGCAACCTCATAATGGAACAGTTTGGCATAATTATGTTGATAAAGAGGGAACGGCGGGATATCCAAGTGGTGCAAGCCAAGCTTGGAGTAAAAATGGTCAAGTGGTTTCTAGCTCGCCTATCAATACAACTGATACAGGAAGAAATACCTACCAAGTGACCTTTACCTATCCGGTAGGTCGTATGGGGGAAAATGACTCTAATAAACTAAGTCATACAGTTGATGTTGTCCATGATGTCTATAAGTTTGAATCAAATCGTTCTTATATTTTTACAGAAAATAAAACAGATGACCCAACTTATAAACAAGCTGTAGCAAATCCTAAAGACGCGGTTACAAAAGTATCGGCAAGCCCAGAATTTAATACAGCAAACACTAATTACAGATGGGTCGATGGTGCTCCGTCACTTTCTACAGTTGGAAGTTTCACTAAATATGTCGAAGTAGAACTACCTGCAGATTCAACAGGGGTCAGAGTTAAACAGAATGTCCCTGTTACTGTGAAAGTAAATCCACAAACCCCTGAAATTGCAGCTGATTCAGTGAATGAAAAAGGTGGTTTGCCAAATCGTTCGATTGTGGTAAATAACGTAACACCAGGAGCAACAGTCACTTTAACGATTGCAGGTCAAACAGTTAAAAAACAAGCAACAGGAACAAGTCTGACATTTACACCGTCTGATTTGAAACGCGTTACGGATGCCAATAATGGACTCTTACCTACAGGAAATGTAACGGTTAAACAAGAGAAAGTTGTAACGACTTCTGGAAGAACAGAGACCCTTACTTCTGCCACAACTACTAAGACCATTACTAAAGAAAATGTAAATCCAAATCCTGAATTTGAAATCTATGTCAAGAATGATAAGACTAAAAAATGGGAAAAGCTTTCTCCGAAAAATAATGTCCGTCCTGGTACGAATGGATACGAGATTTTTGCAGGAGATGAAGTTAAAGTTGTCTTGAAAGGTTCAGATAATAGTGGCAAACTTAGAGACTTGAAACTTTATGATGGTATTTCTGATAAAACTAGAATATTCCAAGATGGATATTCTTCGAATGATGATGCGCCAGGATTCAAGAATACACCAACGAATGCTCCTGCTACTTTAGAATATACAGCGACTTATAATCCTAATCAGGAATATGCTGACACAAATAAATGGAATCTCGGGACCAAAGCTGTAGACTTGTCTAATAACGAAGCACGTACTCCGACAGTAGTTGTTGCTCAAGGTAAATTGAATGAAAGATTCCCTGGTAAGAAGCCGTCAGTAGTCTTTCAAGTTGAACATCCAAACGCTCTGAACCAGCGTGAGAAAGATAAGATCTTGGCTGCTGTGAAAACAGCAAATCCAGAGACTGCAAACCGTATTAGAAGTTATTCTATTGCAGAAAATGGAACGGTGACCATCACTTATAAAGATGGAACGGTAAATACGGTAACACCGGATATATCAGATTCAGATTACCGTGCATCAGTGTCAGCAAGCACAAGCGCGTCAGTATCAGCGTCAACCAGTGCCAGCCGAAGTGCTTCAACGAGTGCATCTAAGTCCGCATCGACCAGTGCAAGTCAGTCAGCGTCGACAAGTGCGAGCCAAAGTGCTTCAACAAGTGCATCTAAGTCAGCGTCGACAAGTGCAAGCCAATCAGCAAGCACGTCAGCTAGCCAGTCAGCATCAACAAGCGCCAGTCAATCAGCAAGTACATCAGCTAGCCAATCCGCATCAACAAGCGCAAGTCAATCAGCAAGCACGTCAGCTAGCCAGTCAGCATCAACAAGCGCCAGTCAATCAGCAAGTACATCAGCTAGCCAATCCGCATCAACAAGCGCCAGTCAATCAGCAAGCACGTCAGCTAGCCAGTCAGCATCGACAAGTGCAAGTCAATCAGCAAGCACATCAGCCTCTGAATCAGCGTCGACAAGTGCATCAGAATCAGCAAGCACATCGGCTTCTGAGTCAGCATCAACAAGTGCAAGTCAATCAGCAAGTACATCAGCGTCAACAAGTGCATCAGAATCAGCAAGCACAAGCGCTTCTGAGTCAGCAAGCACATCAGCGTCAGAGTCAGCATCAACAAGCGCCTCAGAATCAGCAAGCACATCGGCTTCTGAATCAGCGTCAACAAGCGCTTCNGAGTCAGCAAGCACATCGGCTTCTGAATCAGCATCAACAAGCGCGTCAGAATCAGCAAGAACATCGGCATCTGAGTCAGCCTCAACAAGTGCGAGCCAATCAGCCTCAACAAGCGCATCAGAGTCAGCAAGCACATCGGCATCAGAATCAGCCTCAACAAGTGCGTCAGAATCAGCAAGCACATCGGCTTCTGAATCAGCCTCAACAAGCGCATCAGAGTCAGCAAGCACATCGGCATCAGAATCAGCCTCAACAAGTGCGTCAGAATCAGCAAGCACATCGGCTTCTGAATCAGCCTCAACAAGTGCGAACCAATCAGCGTCAACAAGCGCCTCAGAGTCAGCAAGCACATCGGCTTCTGAATCAGCAAGCACATCGGCTTCTGAATCAGCGTCAACAAGCGCCTCAGAGTCAGCAAGTACATCAGCATCTGAATCAGCGTCAACAAGTGCGTCAGAGTCAGCAAGCACATCAGCTTCTGAATCAGCGTCAACAAGCGCATCAGAATCAGCAAGCACATCAGCCTCTGAGTCAGCGTCAACAAGCGCATCAGANTCAGCAAGCACATCGGCCTCTGAATCAGCGTCAACAAGCGCATCAGAATCAGCAAGCACATCAGCTTCTGAATCAGCGTCAACAAGTGCATCAGAGTCAGCAAGTACATCAGCATCAGAGTCAGCGTCAACAAGTGCATCAGAATCAGCAAGTACATCGGCCTCTGAGTCAGCATCAACAAGTGCAAGTAAATCAGCGTCAACAAGCGCATCAGAGTCAGCATCAACAAGTGCATCAGAATCAGCAAGTACATCGGCCTCTGAGTCAGCATCAACAAGTGCGAGCCAATCAGCGTCAACAAGCGCATCAGAGTCAGCATCAACAAGTGCATCAGAATCAGCAAGCACATCGGCCTCTGAATCAGCGTCAACAAGTGCATCAGAATCAGCATCGACAAGCGCCTCAGAGTCAGCAAGTACAAGCGCATCAGAGTCAGCGTCAACAAGTGCCTCTGAGTCAGCGTCAACAAGTGCATCAGAATCAGCAAGCACATCAGCTTCTGAGTCNGCATCAACAAGTGCATCAGAGTCAGCAAGCACATCGGCTTCTGAATCAGCATCAACAAGTGCATCAGAATCAGCAAGCACATCGGCTTCTGAGTCNGCATCAACAAGTGCAAGTCAATCAGCAAGCACATCAGCATCTGAGTCAGCGTCAACAAGTGCCTCTGAATCAGCNTCAACAAGCGCCTCTGAATCAGCATCAACAAGTGCGTCAGAATCAGCAAGCACATCAGCTTCTGAGTCAGCGTCAACAAGTGCCTCTGAGTCAGCAAGTACATCAGCATCTGAATCAGCATCAACAAGTGCATCAGAATCAGCAAGCACATCAGCTTCAGAATCAGCGTCAACAAGTGCATCAGAATCAGCAAGCACAAGTGCGTCTGAGTCAGCATCAACAAGTGCCTCAGAATCAGCAAGCACAAGTGCGTCTGAGTCAGCATCAACAAGTGCATCAGAATCAGCAAGTACATCAGCTTCTGAATCAGCGTCAACAAGTGCGTCAGAGTCAGCATCAACAAGTGCGTCAGAGTCAGCAAGCACATCAGCATCTGAATCAGCGTCAACAAGTGCATCAGAATCAGCAAGNACANNNGCNTCTGAGTCAGCNTCAACAAGTGCCTCNGANTCAGCAAGCACAAGTGCGTCTGAGTCAGCNTCAACAAGTGCATCAGAATCAGCAAGTACATCAGCTTCTGAATCAGCGTCAACAAGTGCGTCTGAGTCAGCAAGCACAAGTGCGTCTGAGTCAGCATCAACAAGTGCATCAGAATCAGCAAGTACATCAGCTTCTGAATCAGCGTCAACAAGTGCCTCAGAATCAGCAAGCACATCGGCTTCTGAGTCAGCATCAACAAGTGCAAGTCAATCAGCAAGCACATCGGCATCAGAATCAGCATCGACAAGCGCCTCAGAGTCAGCAAGTACATCGGCTTCTGAATCAGCCTCAACAAGTGCATCAGAATCAGCAAGTACATCGGCTTCTGAGTCAGCATCAACAAGTGCCTCAGAATCAGCAAGCACAAGTGCGTCTGAGTCAGCAAGCACAAGTGCGTCTGAGTCAGCGTCAACAAGTGCCTCAGAATCAGCAAGTACATCGGCTTCAGAATCAGCCTCAACAAGTGCCTCTGAATCAGCAAGCACATCGGCATCTGAATCAGCATCAACAAGTGCATCAGAATCAGCGTCAACAAGTGCGTCTGAGTCAGCAAGCACATCGGCTTCTGAGTCAGCGTCAACAAGTGCCTCTGAATCAGCAAGCACATCGGCATCTGAATCCGCATCAACAAGTGCATCAGAATCAGCAAGTACATCAGCTTCTGAATCCGCATCAACAAGTGCATCAGAATCAGCAAGCACA